>JANNLW010000304.1:0-7421 GCA_031397145.1 Sphingomonadales bacterium
CGAGCCGGATCAGCGCCAGCAACGTGAGGGTGACCTCGAAGCGATCATGCCCGGCATGCCTGACGGGATCGTGTTGCCCAAGCCGCGCGGAGTCGAGGATGTTTTGGCGCTTGCTGCAACCTTAGACCAATTGGAGGCGGCGCTTGGCCTGACACCCGATTCGACCAAGATCATCCCGGTTGCTACCGAAACCCCGTCTGCCATCTTTACGCTCGGCAGCTATGTGCTTGCAGGTCCCCGGTTGGCCGGATTGACATGGGGGGCAGAAGACCTGAGCGCAGCGGTTGGAGCGATCGGATACAAGGAGGAAGGCCAATGGACTCCCCCTTACCAGCTGGCGCGTTCGCTTTGCCTGTTTGCTGCGTCCGCCGCGGAAGTCGTACCGATCGATACCCTCCACGCCGATTTCCGCGATGAAGCAGGACTCTCACAGGCGGCGCAGCGCGCTCGTCGAGACGGATTTCAGGGAATGCTTGCAATCCACCCGGCGCAAGTGCCGATTATCAACGCGGCCTTCACGCCTTCGGTAGACGAAATTGCGCATGCCGAAGCAGTGATCGCCGTGTTTGCGGCGAATCCGGACGCGGGCGTCGCCAGCCTCGACGGCAAGATGCTCGATCGCCCGCACCTGGTGCAGGCACAAAAGATAATGGCACGACGATGATGAACACCAATCAGGCTTTGCGCGATCGGCTGCAGGAGCTTCACGGCCTCACGAAACAGACGCCACTTTTCAACCCGGTCTTCCAGCTCAGCCTCGATATCTCCCGTGAGTTGGAAAGCGGTACGCTGACACTCGGCGCTTTGGGCGGGCTGGTCAGCGATCTCGATTGCGAAGCGCTCCAGAGCCGGGCGAAGCGGATCGGCCGCCTGCTCGCGCCGGTCGTTATCGTTGAAAATCTTGAACGACTGCGCCAGATTGCCAACGCTTCTGCAACGCTGCTTGGCTTCGACGGATATTGCGCGCGCTGGGGTCAGCCGCTTCTCCATGTCGTGTTTACCGGTCACCCGACCTTCCTGCTAACTCCGGCGCAAAGCGACGCGGTGGCCGAAGCTGCAAGCACGGGCGATACGGCCCCGGCCACACTCTGTCTCGTGGAGCCAGATCGCCCTTCGATCACATTGGTCGGTGAGCATGATGAAGCCATTGCCGCGATGCGCCGCGCGGGGGAGGCGCGCGATGCGATGGTTCGCGTGTTGTTTGACGTTGCCGCAAATCACTGGCCCGACCGGTGGCAGTCATTCAGGCCCCTCCCGTGGCGGCTCGCATCCTGGGTCGGGTATGACATGGATGGTCGCACGGATATCGGCTGGGCCACAAGCATCGGCTTCCGCCTTCAGGAAAAAGCGGCAAGACTGGCGGGCTATGTCTCGGCGCTGGGCAGTCTCGATCCGACGATTGCGGCCAAGCTGGGAGATGCCGCAACGCATAGCCGCGAGATGGCCGCGCTTTTTGCGACCGATCTTTCATCTCCCGATGCACTTTCTGCCGCGGCCAATCGTCTCACGGGTGATGCGCCCGGGAAACTGCTGTCGCTTGCGCCTGTTATCGCGAGCCTTGAGTCCCGGGCTGGCGTCAGTGATATTGATGACGCCAAAGCCCTTCTTGCCCTTGCCGCCGCAATGCGGGCTGACGGGCTGGGCATGGGTGGCATTCACTTCCGCGTGAACAGCGCCCAGCTTCACAATGCGATCCGGCGGCGGATCGATCCGGACAACACGCTTGATCTCGCAAGCGGCACAGCGCTCAAGCGAATGCGGACGCTGCTTACCGAGGTAAAGTCGTTGCGTTCCAATTTCGCGGCGCTCGCCATCGAGAACACCACCGCGCTTCGCCAATTCCTTGCCATGGCGCAAATTCTCCACCACGTGGACAGCGATGCGCCGATAAGGATGCTGATTGCCGAATGCGAGGAACCGCAGACCGTTCTCGCTGCGCTTTATTTCGCGCAACTGTTCGGAATTGCCGACAAGGTCGATGTGTCACCGCTTTTCGAAACCGAAAGTGCAATGGAACATGGCGCACGATTCCTCGACGCGCTGATGGGCGAACCCGCCTATCGCGACTATGCGAGGCTGCGTGGCCGGGTTGCAGTCCAAACGGGCTTTTCCGATGCCGGCCGCTTTATCGGACAGCTTCCGGCGGCCCTTGCGATCGAACGACTGCAAGGGCGAATGGCGCGGATCATGGCGAAACATGGGCTGACGGACGTCGCAGCGCTGATCTTCAATACGCATGGCGAATCAATGGGCCGAGGGGCACATCCGGCAAGCATCCACGATCGGCTTCGCCACCCGATGAGTGATTGGTCACGCGCCCAGTTCGCAAGTCTGGGCATTCGGACCGAACTTGAGGCGAGCTTTCAGGGCGGCGACGGATTCCTGCTGTTCCGGACGCCTGAACTGGCATTGGCGACTCTTACCCGCATTGCAGAAGCGGAGACTGGCCAGCCACCCGTCGAGGAAGATCCATTCTATACTCGCACTGATCTCAGTCTCGATTTTTATCGCGGCATCCGGCGCGTCCAGCGCGATCATCTGGCATCGCGCACCTATGCGCGCGCGATTACCTCATTCGGATTAGGCCTTCTAAACGAGACAGGGTCACGGAAATCGCGTCGCCAATCAGACCTGTCGGCTGATCGCGAGATGAACCTGCGACAGATCCGCGCAATCCCGCACAATGCGATTCTCCAGCAGCTCGGTTATCCCGTTAACGTCCTTTCGGGTGCAGGTACCGCTGCAGCCGATGACATTGAGGCGATTGGCGATCTGATCAACGCCTCGGCGCGCGGACGCCAGCTTTTCCGCCTGCTCCGAGCGGCCAACCGGCTGGCAAGCATCAAGTCGGTTGCCGCCTATGGAGAACTGTTCAACAGCGCCTATTGGGCAAGCCGAACCTATCGCGACAGCGAGCCCCATCTCGAGGCAGCGTGCACCGCGCTGGCCGAACGGCTGACCAGCGATGATCGCACAGGCGTGTTCCGCCGCCTCGCCTCCCGGCTTCGCGTCGATGGCCTCAAATTCCACCGCCTGATGGCCCGCATTCCCGATCTTGGCGACGAGGAGGACATGGAGGCAACGCGTCGCACGCTAGGCGTCCTTCAAGCACTCCGGCTCGCGCTGATGCAGCACATGTTTCTGAGAGCCGTGCAAATTCCGGCCTTTTCGCGAAGTAATGACATCAGTCGCGACGATGTGCTGGAAATGGTCTTTACGCTGAGGATCGACGACGCCGTAAGGCTGCTGCGCAAGGCTTTCCCGGTCGAAGCGCCCGCGCTGGCCGATTTTACTGTCGCCGAACCGAGCGACTATCCCGATGGCGACGACCAGGCTTATGCCGGCATCCAGTCAGCCTATATCGACCCGATCGACGATGCCTACGCACTTTGCCTGCGCATCAGTACCGCCATTGCCAATCATTTCGGCGCACATGGCTAACGCATCATCAGCGCGCCGCTCGCCCGTCGTTCATTCGATCGAATAGGTTCTCCGCAGCTCGGCCTTTTGCACCTTCCCCATCGCATTCCGGGGAAGATCATTGACGAATGCGAACCGTTTCGGATGCTTGAAGCGCGCAAGACTGGCTTCGATCGCGACGAGAACGGCACCCCGGATTGCTTCGTCTGCAACGATCACCGCAACCACGCCCTCTCCGAAATCGGGATGCGGAACGCCAATCACGGCGCTTTCCATCACGCCCGGTACAGCATCGATCACCTCCTCGATTTCCTTCGGGTAGATGTTATAACCGCCGGAGATAATCAGGTCCTTCGCCCGTCCGACAATCGTTATGCGCCCTTCGCTATCCTCGGCGGCAATATCGCCGGTGATGAACCATCCGTTGGGCCTTATGTCTTCAGCGGTCTTTTCCGGATTGCGCCAATAGCCCTTGAACACGTTCGGGCCGCGAATTTCGATGACACCTGGCGCCCCTTTGTCGACAATCTGTCCATCCGGGTTGCAGATCCGCAATTCGACGCCGGGCAGCGGCAAACCGACCGTTCCCGCGACCCGTTCTCCGTCAATCGGATTGGAGGTGATCATCCCGGCCTCTGTCATTCCATAGCGCTCCAGAATGGGCATTCCCGTCCGTGCCGCGAAGGCCCTGTGCGTCTCGGGCAGCAGGGGAGCCGAACCTGAAATGAATAGCCTCATGCTGGCTACACTTTTTCGATCAAGGGCAGGTTCGGCCAGGATGCGCGTGTAGAAAGTGGGCACCCCCATCAGGATCGTTGCCTTGGGCAATAACCCGATCACCTGTGCTGGATCGAATTTCGTCAGGAATATCGTTTTCGACGCATTGAGAAACATCGTGTGGAGCGCGACGAACAGCCCGTGCACATGAAAAATAGGCAGGGCATGGATCAGCACGTCATCGGGTTGATACTTCCATAGTCTCACAAGGGTCTCGGCATTCGAAAGCAGGTTGCCATGGCTTAGCATTGCACCCTTCGAGCGCCCCGTTGTACCCGACGTGTATATGATCGAGGCGATATCGTCAGTCGTGCTGACGATAATTTCATGGTCTGGATCCATTCCGAGAGCTTCAGCCCAGAGAGGCGCTGTCGGATCCTGCAAATCGGCGGCGGAAACAAAAAGCCGCGGTTCTGCATCCTCAATAAAATGGTCAACCTCGGATCTGGTATAGGCGGTGTTGAGGGGAACGAAGATTGCCCCTGTTCGAAGACAGGCAAGATAGAGCGCCACTGCGGCGATCGTCTTTTCGACCTGCACGACAACCCGGTCTCCGCGCGCGACCCCCCGCAAGCGAAGCGCGGCCGCAAAGCGTGCGGACAATCGATCGAGCTCTGCAAAAGTGACGCCGGTTCCGCTGGCATCAACCAACGCAGGTTCGTTCAGTGCGGACGCAAAGGCGCTGTGAAAATGAGCAAAGAGATTGGCGTTCATCCCTCTCGTTTAGCGTTGCCCATTCAAGAGATGCAAACGAGTTGCATCGGTACTCCGGGCCAGTTAGTCGGAAGGTCATTAAACCTTCAGCTGGGAAAGTGATCATGAAGCGCCTCAACTTGACGAACCGTGCCACCCTGATGTGCGTTGCAATCCTCTCGCTTGGCGCCTGTTCCAAACCATCGGCTGAGAGTAACGATGAAGCGCAAACCGAAACTGCTGAAGCCCCACCTGCGGTCGAGGCAAAGCCTGTCGATTATGCAAGTCTCAAGGGAAATGCGGCAGCCGGTGAAGCCGCCTATATTCAGTGCAAGGTCTGCCACGCGCTCGAAGAAGGTAAGGTGGGGCTCGGCCCCACGCTTCACAAGGTGATTGGACGCGCTGCGGGGTCAGTCGCGGGTTATAGCTATTCGTCTGGTATGAAATCCTCGGGCCTGACCTGGAGCGAGGACGTAATCTACGCGTATATCGAAAAGCCCCAGGCCGTCGTCCCAGGCACCAAAATGAGTTTTGCCGGTTATCCCGATCCACAAAAGCGCGCTGATCTCATCGCTTGGCTGAAGGCCAACGGCGGAAGCTAGGCTTCAGTACGGGCGATCTGGAAGCCTGACCACGACTGGCTGACTGGCATCAATTCGAGCGCGTTGATGTTGATATGCGGCGGGAGTGTGGCCACCCAGAAGAGCATTTCGGCAATGTCTTCGGCCGTCATTGGATAGGCCCCATTATAGAGTGCATCCGAAGCATTCTTGTTTCCGCTTGTTCGAACCAGCGTGAATTCGGTTTCAGCCATACCCGGCTCGATCGATGTCACACGCACTCCGGTGCCATGAAGATCCGACCGCAAACCCAGCGAGAATTGTCGCACAAAGGCCTTGGTACCTCCATAGACGTTACCCCCGGGATAGGGGTAACTCGCTGCAACGGAACTGATGTTGATGATTGCACCGCGCCGCGCAATCAGGCCCGGCAACATCCTGTGTGTGATCGCCATCAAGCCCGTGATGTTGGTATCGACCATCTGTCGCCACTGGTCGAGATCGGCCTTGAAGGCTGGGGCGGTCCCCAATGCGAGTCCGGCATTGTTGACAAGTAGGTCGATCGCGGAGAATTGCGCGGGCAACGCAGCAAGTGCCATGTCGATTGCCTTCGCGTCGCGGATGTCAAACACTGCACCATAGGCCTTTTCGGGGCCGAGTTCGGCAACGAGCGCATCGATCCGATCCGATCGTCGGCCAGTAACGACTGCCTGCCAGCCATTTTTGACAAACAAGCGAGCTGCTGCTTTGCCAAATCCTGCGGTGGCGCCAGTGACGAGTATTGTTTTAGCCAAATACCGATCCTTTTCGCGCACGGAATGCCTGCGTTATCCAATCCGGCGGCTCCCAACAATCCCGAATGCCGTGCATTGCGGAGCGGGATCGAGAATGTCATGTCGCCCCATGACTTTTGCTTCGCTGCCGTCCGGTGATCCTGTTCGTTGGGATCCGTGGCACCCGGATTGCTCCCGCAACACTCAGGATTGCAATGGCGCCATTTCGAGATTGTCAGCAGCGACTCGATCTTCCACGTCGTCAGCACCGAAGAGCCGACGACGGGGTATTTCATTGAAGTCGACTAGATTTCGAACAAGTCCTCAGACCACGCCATAAGCCAACATGGCATCGGCGACCTTCTTGAAGCCTGCGATATTCGCGCCTTTGACATAATCACAATAGCCACTCGAATCCGTGCCATACTCCTGGCAGCGGCTGTGAATACCGGCCATGATGTCGAGCAGCAGGCGTTGTAGTTCTTCTTCCTTCCACGAAATGCGCGCCGAATTCTGGCTCATCTCAAGGCCGGAGACAGCAACGCCACCGGCATTGGCCGCCTTTCCGGGCGCAAACAGGATCTTTGCCTTTTTGAATACATGCACCCCATCAAGGTCCGTTGGCATGTTGGCACCTTCCGAGACCGCGAAGCAGCCATTCTTGACCAGCATCTCCGCGTCGGACCCAAGCAGTTCGTTCTGCGTCGCGCACGGCAGTGCCACATCACACGTCACGCCCCAGGGTGTCTTTCCGGGATGGAAGCTCGCACCTGTGAAATGGTCGGCATAGTCGCTGATCCGCCCGCGTCGGACATTCTTCAGGTCTTTCACCCAGTCGATCTTCTCCTGGGTGAGCCCGTCAGGGTCATGAATGAAGCCGGCGCTGTCCGACAGGGTCAGGACCTTACCGCCAAGTTGGGTGACCTTTTCTGCAGCATGCGTTGCGACATTGCCTGAACCGGAAATGACGGCGGTCTTGCCGTCAAGCGCATCGCCCTTTGTCGCCAGCATGTTCTGGAGGAAATAGGTCGCTCCATAGCCAGTCGCTTCGGTTCGGATCAGCGACCCACCATATTCCAGCCCCTTGCCAGTCAGCACACCGGTGAATTCGTTGCTGATCCGCTTGTACTGGCCGAACATGTATCCGATCTCGCGACCGCCTACGCCAATATCGCCCGCAGGAACATCGACGTCCGCG
>JANNLW010000337.1:0-1512 GCA_031397145.1 Sphingomonadales bacterium
GACGAAACCTGGCTCTCCACCCACCACTGCACCATTTGCGGCTGCACAACCCACTGGACCCCGCTGCCGGAACGGACGCTCGACCGGATGGGCGTGAATCTGCGGATGTTCGGGGAGGATGTGTTGGCGGAGGTCGAGGTGCGGAAGGTGGATGGGCGGGGGTTGTAGGGACTTCTGGAATTGGGGGGGGTGCACCTGCTGTTGCAATTCACTGTAATTCTTTGCATCCGCCAGAGAGTTCCGGCGGGTTGATTGAAGGACATCCCTGATCATGATAGGAAAGCCCCATGACGACCCGACCGCAGCACGAAACGCTCAATATCGAAGAGCAGTTGGCGCGGATCGCGCAGATGCGGATCGACAGTGAGAAAAGCCAGGCCCAGACGACGAAACTCGTTCAGGATATTCGCCTCGCGACACCGCAAACATTTTTCCAGGGTGGCCTTGCCATGGCAGCGCTGATTGGTGCCGGCGCGGCGCTTGCGAAGCTGTTTTTTCCGGGTTGAGTTTGCTGTGAATTTGGGGGTTGGACCCTGTCACCGTAATTGCTGTCACCGTAACTCCGGCAATGGTAGCGGGGAGTACGAATTGCTAGTTAGCTAACGAATAGCGATAATAGGCATACTTTTGAAATTTCCGAAGATATTTCTCATCAGCTGACGTCAAAATCATTAGCTCGGATATCCGAACTGCGCAGCCATTCTTTCCTTCATGATCGGCTGCCAAGACAGAGCGATAGGGTGCTATCGCATTGAAATTTCCAACAACTGTTTGATTACTTTTTTTATTATTGATCTGAAGTAGAATTTTTATACATTCATTCGTTGATTCCACACATACAGCCAAAAAAATCTTCTTACCTATGGGGCGGATCATTCCTTCATCCAACATTTTCACACCAATGTCGTTGCCTGTCCAATGCAGATCAACGATTAAATCTCCCAAATAGTTGAACGAAATCTTGAAAGCTTCCGAGTCTAGACTATCCTGCAACGTATAGAGCACGGCCTTCTCAACAATCTGAGGCTTCATTTCTAACACGGCAAAAATGGCAAATGACCGCGTTTCCGTCAATTTATTACCGTATGTTACACTTAAAGATTGATGTGGTTCAAAATCTACCACTCCGGGGTCAGCAGAATAATGACCTATACATTTGCTGTTTGGAGGAAAAGGTGAGCACGATTCGGCCAATTCGCGGAGGCCAATGCTGACCAATTTTGCTATTGTACAAATCGCCATTATCAGCGCTGCCGCATTGTAAGGTAATTTAGGATCAAATTTGATCCTGAGATGTAAACTATTTAGATCGAAGTGAACACCTCCAAGATTATTGGCGACCGTACTTATAATATCTTTTATAGAATATGCATGACCTTCTATTGACAAAATTTTATACTTTAGAAAATCGTCAATTTTTTTCAACGCAATTTTGTTCGGATTTTCGATTTTGCCGACGTCATTAGTTTTAACGTTACCTATCAGGTTGATAGTATTTGAGATTGTTTCCAC
>JANNLW010000289.1:0-4709 GCA_031397145.1 Sphingomonadales bacterium
CCATCCAGGAACGCGCCTGGAGTTCGCCAATTTGGGTAGGGTAGGACCAACTGCCGATGATGTTTGATGGTAAGTCTGGTTCGGCGTGATAAAATGAAGTGGTGCGGAGCAAACACATCGTCGGGAGTCATTGATTGTGAAGATTGCAGTGGTCACGGGTGCTGCTCAAGGCGTTGGATTGGCGACGGCTAACAAGCTGGCGACAGCTGGCTTTCATGTGGTGCTCACGGATGTTCAGCCGTTGGATGCAACTATTGCCCGCCTGTCTGGTGCTGGCCTTTCAGTTCAGGGCATCAGCGGTGATGTTGCTTCGGGCGGATTCATAGAGGCATTGGCGGCTCAGGTTACCGCTGAACACGGTGTGGCCGATGTTCTTGTCAACAATGCCGGGATTAGCATGATCATGCAGGCGGAAGACACAAGTCGTGCAGACTGGCAACAAGTCATGGCCATCAATCTCGAAGCGCCCTTTTTCCTGTCACAAGCCTTTGGCCGCCAGATGCTGGCGCAGGGCAGTGGAAGCATCGTCAATGTCGCATCGATCGCCGGGCTGCGGGGAGTGATCCATCGGGCAGCCTATAATGCATCCAAACACGGTCTGATCGGGCTGACACGGACTCTGGCCGCTGAATGGGGTGGCCGTGGCGTGCGGGTGAATGCGGTGTGTCCTGGCTGGATCAAGACGGAAATGGATGTCATCTCTCAGGCATCGGGGGCCTATTCCGACGAGGATATCATCAACCGGGTACCAATGGCCCGTTTTGCAAGACCTGAAGATGTCGCGGCCGCCATCGCCTTTCTGGCCGGCGATGATAATTTCATCAACGGCGTCAGCCTGCCCGTCGATGGCGGTTGGACGGGAGACGCAAGCTGGGACAGCTTGCGGGTTAAGACGCGAACGTTATAGGGGGATTTCAATCCGACTCGTCACTTCCGCAAATGACGCAGTCGATGAGGCGTGTGTTCCCCTACCCTGAAATGGTTGCGAACCGCTCTCCCACGATTTCATCGGCTTGCGCCATAATATTACGGACAAGTTCGTTGCATGTCGGGATGTCATGGATAAGGGCTTGGCTTTGGCCAGTCGTCCAGATACCTCCGTCCAGATCTCCATCGCGGAGAACATTTTCTCGCCCGCGCACACCGGCCATGAACTCGCGGACATCATCGAATGTTTTGGTCGGATCGCGTTGAATCTCTGCGACTTTTTCCGAAATCGCGTTGCGTGCGACACGCGCGGTGTTGCGCAATGTCCGTCCAACAAGGACGGTATCGCGTTCGGTAAATTCCACGATCTGACGTTTCACATTCTCGTGAATTTGTGCCTCGACAGTCGCGCAGAAGCGCGTTCCCATGTTGACGGCATCTGCGCCAAGCGCGAGCGCAGCAACAAGGCTGCGTCCGTCGGCCATTCCACCTGATGCGATCACCGGTACATCGACAGCATCAACCGTAGCGGGCAAAAGGATCACAAGTCCGATATCGTCTTCTCCGGGATGGCCAGCGCACTCGAAACCATCAATACTGATCACATCGACGCCATGTTTCACGGCCGAGACCGAATGACGCACGGATGTGCATTTGTGGATGACTTTGACACCGTGTTCCTTGAAACGCGGCAAGTGATCGGTTGGCGCACGGCCGGCCGTTTCCACAATCCTGATGCCGGACTCGATGATGGCCTCGCGATAGTCATCATAGGGAATTGGGTTGATCGACGGCAGTAGTGTAAGGTTCACGCCAAAAGGCTTGTCAGTCAGAGTCCTGGTCTTTTTGATCTCGGCGAGAAGATCGTCGCCCGACTTGAACATATGCGCCGTAATGAAACCGAGCGCACCCGCGTTGGCGACGGCAGCGACAAGTTCTCCATAGCCCACCCCCGTCATGCCGCCCATGACGATCGGCGTTTCCACACCAAACATTTCCGTGATGCGGGTTTTCATTTGAAAGATCCCTTCCTTACTTTGAGAATTTTGCGAGCTGCTTGATATTTATTATTGTCGTGCCGCGACAAAAATCTTGATCTGGGCCAAAGTCAGAAAGCCCCGCTTTGTCGCGTCGATGCGATCAAAACCCTTCGCGATACGCGGCATCCCTCCTTTAGCTTCTTCAAGTGTCAGCTTTCCATCCTTGTTCTTGTCGGCAGCCAAAAAGCGCTTGGTCAACTGCATATCGATAGCCGGATCGAGCACAGCCAAGGCCGGAGCGGCGAATATGGTCAGTATCATCGCGACGAGGATGCGGTCTGCCAGAGGTTTCATGACAAGGCCTTTCTGATGCCGGACGCTTCAAGTATAGGGTCAATCAACGCCCGCGCACGGTTGTCGAGCGCTGCATAACGGGCGCGTAACTCGATGAGACATTTGGCCTGATATTTGAATGTGCCCTGTTTGTAGGGATACCCCATCGCGCTCATGCTGAATGATTTCATCCCGTCCGCGTTAGCGGCAGCATTGGCCAGGAGGAAGGGCATATAGACGTCACCGATAACCTTGAGCAGCTGGACAATAATTGGTTCGAATAGTGTGTCCGGCCCGTCCCAATCGCCTTCAATCCCCGACATATCGTCGATATGGAGGAGCCATCGAAAGCTGTAGGGATAATCCGCCCGCATCATTGCCTCAGGCGTGGGATCGACACCCAGTTGCGACAATTGTCCATAAATGCCGAATTCCGCCATGCTTGGGCGCGTACCAAAGAAGCAATGGCGATTGACAACATGGGCTTCAAGGGCCGCCAGCACTGCCCTGGTTGAGGCCTCAATCAACGGAAAATTTTCCTCGGTACAGCCGACAATGGCCATCCGCCCGACCTGTCGTGCGCGGAACTGATCAGCATAGGCCTGACTATTGTCGAGCCCACCGCCTTTCATCGCGTCGAAAGCCAGCCATCGGCTCATCTGTACCTGGTCAACATCGCGCAACCAGCGATAGCCGAACATGGCTTTGGTCAGCCATTCATCGCCAAAATCTTCAAGAAGGTGCGCCACGAACGCGTGCGCCGGATGAGGCGGAATGATCGAGCGTTCCGCATGACGCGTCTCCAGATCATAGAGAACCGGGGTCGAGTCATTGTGGAATGTCCCGTCCGGAGACTCAACCACGGGAATGACCGGGGCCTTGATCTTGGCTGCGGCCAGGCCATGCGTGGCAGCACCGTGTTGCCAGATATGCGGGATCCGGCGGTATCGCATCAGAGCGCGCATCTTTAACGAATAGGGCGATCCAAGCGCACCGTTGATCGTGTACATCGTTGGGTCTCCGTCACTTCAACTTGCTTTGGATTATGATTGTCTGACCTGCTGGCAGGCTGAACATCATGCCGTCTTCGCCCATCACAATCGGCCCGTCAAAACGCTCGGATGCGTCGCCCAAAAAGGCCGGATAGAAGAATCTGGATGGGATTGATGGGACGATATGACTAAGCACGAGTTCCCTGACACCCGCCTCCTTGGCGACCTCCGCTGCTTCTTCGGGCGTGGTATGATAATTGAGAATATCGCGGGTTATTTGCGCCAGGCTTTTCTGTCCCTTTGCTTCAAGTCCGGCAGTCATCATCTTGACAAGGCGCGGTTGAAGCGCTTCGTGGACGAGCAGGTCCGCCCCTTTGGCAGCGGAAGCAAGGGATGCCGATTTTGAGGTGTCACCACTGATCACGATCGAGCGCCCCTTATAGTCGAAACGATATCCGACCGCAGGCTTTACCGGGCCATGATCCACAAGGATTGCGGTGACCTTAAGTCCGTCTTCCTCAAGCACGACCAACGTGTCGCCTTTGTCATCTTCAGGGAGTGCAAAGGGCACTGCGATTGCGCCAGCGCCGCTCGGCGGTGCGATAGCCGGGCCATGGTGGCCCGTCCGGTAGCCACTGTCGATCATGTAGGCGGCATTGAATCCTGCCACTATCTGCTCAACGCCCGTCGCACCGTGGACCGGCAACGGCGCCGTGTTTGTGCCGCTGGTCCAGCGGGCCAGCATCAGAGGGCCAATCCCGTCGATATGATCAGAATGGAAGTGGGTCAGGAATACGCCTTCTATGCGGCCCAAAGGCAGGCCCATCATATTTATATTCCTGCCGCCGCCTTCACCTATATCGACAACGAAAATGTGCGTGCCCGCGATGATGACATTGCACGGCCCCGCGCGCGCCGGATTTGGAAGTGGCGATCCTGTTCCGCAGAGGGCGACATGTAATCCGTCGGCAAGGCCAACTGTCGCATCGCGACCCACGCGCGCGCCGACCGCGCGCTCAAAAAGGGATGAACCAATCTTTGCCTGCTGGGACTTGATCGTAATGCCGACGATGACCAACAATCCGACAATAGTTACAAGAGCCTTGTTGCGCGTGCGCATGATTCGTTCCTCAGGTGTCTTGATTGTCCCATGACGCAATTTAATGGCATTATCAATGCCATTAAATTGCGTTTGCCGTGCGTATTGTTTCGGATCTTTCGAGGGGTCGCGAAGACGCGAAGGCCCGAAAGATTACCGAGCCTGTGCGCTCGCATGGGGCGGAGGGTCGGAACGGGCAGACTTGCTGGCGGAGACGGAGGGATTCGAACCCTCGGTACCGAATTATCGGTACGACGGTTTAGCAAACCGTTGGTTTCAGCCACTCACCCACGTCTCCGCCCCCACACGATTCTGCTTGATACTTCCGCGTAAACCTCGTATACTTACGCCCGTGACGAGGAAGAAGGATGCCATGAT
>JANNLW010000347.1:0-6032 GCA_031397145.1 Sphingomonadales bacterium
GGTGGAGATTTGCCCGCCGTTGCGCGTGCTGCAACCCCAGCCGGCATCCTCGGCGTCGAGCACCAGGGTGTGCCGGCCCGCCCGCGCCGTTTGCAGCGCCGCGTCGCTGGCATCGGCTTCGATCAACGGCGTTTCTTTCGGAGCGCCGATCAAATCCCGGACCTCAGCCAGTTTTACAATGCTCCGTCCCGCCATGGCCCAGCGTTTGATACCGCGCTTGACCAGATACTCGGCGACCAGGCGGCCGGTAAAACCACTTGCGCCGTAAACGACAATATCAAACTCAGCATTGGACTTGGCCATTTCGAATCTCTCCCTAAGGTCAAAGGGGAGACTGCATCGTCTGAATGGCTAGGGCAACTGGCCTATTTGACGGTCCCGTAATACATGACCCTGCCAGACGCTCCGCCGGGGATCGGTTGTGCGAATTTCCACCGAACATGCGTGACATCGCTCGAGATTGCAGCGCGGGTCGTTCCGTCCGGCTTTGCTATTTTTGATGTTGCAAGTGGCCCATATGTCGTCCCGCCGTCCACCGAAACGACCGCCCAGGGTTGTTCGACCCCGGTATAGGAAACAGCACCCGGGATCGGGTTGTTGATCACGAAATTGGCCGCTGGCTTCGTACCATTGTTCTTGTAATCGAGGATGATGACGAGCGCCTCACCGGGCAGAACCCGCTCGGGTGCAAACAGCTGGTTCTTCTTCTTGCCTTGAGCATCAGTCACCGCACGGGCAACGAACACGGAACTTTTCAAGGCAACCGCATCCTGCGCGACCGCAGCTGCAGGAATGCCGAGGGCAAGGGCAAACAGAAAGTATTTCAAAGCCATTCTCCTACTCGATACGCGCGGCATAATATCGGACTTAAAGTTTCGGCAAGGTTACACCAAGCTGGCCCATATACTTGCCAGCACGATCGGCATAACTCGTCTCGCAGGGTTCATTGCCCTGGAGGAACAGGAACTGACATGCGCCTTCATTCGCGTAAATGCGGGCAGGCAGCGGGGTAGTGTTTGAGAATTCAAGCGTAACATGGCCTTCCCAGCCCGGTTCGAGTGGCGTGACATTCACGATGATGCCGCACCGTGCATAGGTCGATTTTCCCAAGCAGATCACGAGAACATCGCGTGGAACGCGGAAATATTCGATTGTTCGTGCGAGTGCGAAGCTGTTTGGCGGGATCACGCAGACATCGGTCTTGCGATCGACAAAACTGTTCGCATCAAAATTCTTGGGATCCACGATGGCGCTGTTAACATTCGTGAAAATCTTGAAATCGTCGGCAACGCGCGCGTCATAGCCATAGGACGAAAGGCCGTAACTGATACAATTGTCCCGTCTCTGGCTCTCGACAAAGGGCTCGATCATGCCGTTCGTGGTTGCTTGTTCGCGAATCCATTTGTCGGAGAGAATGGCCATCAATCGTCCTGAACAAGGCCCAGATCATGCGGGCCGAAGGGAAAGGGGAAAAGGTTGGATAGACGATGCTTTTCAACCACCGAAAGATCGGCTGACGCGCAATGGACGATGAGGTCAGTTCGCGCAAGCTGGGCTGCTTCGTTGAGCATCTGACGACACCGGCCGCAAGGGCGAACAGGCGCCGAGCCGCGGATCGCGCCGTCTTTGATCGCGCCACCAACGATCCCGATTTCGCGTAGCTGGCGGAGCTTGCCCTGCGCATTGAGCGTCGCGAGCGCAACCGCTTCTGCACACAGCGACAGGCCGAAGCTCGCGTTTTCAAAATTACAACCGGTTATGATCGAACCATCGTCAAGCAGCAACGCCGCGCCAACGCCAAACCCCGAATAGGGGGCATGGGCGTTCGCCGCAGCGGCCTTCGCAGCAGCTAGCAACGCGGCGTTCATTGCGGGCGCACCACGTTCCAATTGACCGGGCCGTCAATCCCGTCAATCCGGCGCAAGCGACTTGCCTGCCACATGACCCAGTCATGTCCGCCGTAACTGGGCGCCAGGACAGTACTTGTAAGCCAGAGCGGGCGGTTGAGTGCTTCGCTGATGCGGTACTGCGTCTCGAATGCGCGTGTCACCTGGATCATGATCGGCTTTTCGCTATGGGCTTCAACCATTTGAATAAAGGTCGCGAGTTCGGCGAGCAAGTTTTTGCGAGACGGGCGCTGTTCGCAATTGCCGTCGAATTCGAGAGCGATCGCGGGCGGCAGTGCCTCGGCCTCTCTTGGAACCAGCGCAATGAAGTTGGTCGCCTGTTCGCGTCCGGTTCGGCAAAGACTGTAAAAATGATACGCGCCGCGCTTCACTCCGGCCTCGGTCGTTGTCGTCCAGTTGCTGGCGAACCGATCGTCACGCAAATCGCTCCCTTCGCTGGCCTTGATATAGGCAAAATCTACTCCGGCCGATCGTGCCGCTTTCCAGTCAATTTCCCCTTGGATATGCGACACATCGACGCCTTGTGTGGGATAGGCTTCGCGATCCGGTGTCCAACGGGAAACGCCAAGCCAGCCAAGCCCGGCCAGCAGGGCCAGGGCAACAAGCGAAAAGGCAAGTTTCCGGATCATTCTAGCCCTTGATGTGGAGGACGCAGATCAGCGTGAAGAGCCTGCGTGCCGTATCAAAGTCGACCTCGATCTTGCCGGCCAGTCGTTCTTTCAACAGCTCCGACGCGTCATTGTGAATTGCGCGCCGCGCCATGTCGACGGTTTCGATCTGCTGGGGAGTCGATTGCTTGACTGCCTGGAAATAACTGTCGCAGATCGCGAAATATTCACGGATCGGGCGCTGGAATCGGCCAAGCGCAATGATCACCGATTCAAGGTGGGTCTGGTCCTCGCGGTAAATATCGAGCGCCAGCCGGCCTTCCTCAACCCGCAAGGTCACCCGGTATGGCCCGGAATAGCCATCTTCGTGGACACGTTGCGGAGCGAAGCTGTTGCCTTCCAGAAGGTCGAAAATGGCAATGCGCCGCTCCTGCTCGATATCGGCATTCCGCCAGATGATCGTGCGTTGATCGAGTTCGATATGCGAGATGCGCGCGTCGCTCATGTTGCAGCGCATATAAGACAGACTTGCGCTTGGGAAGTTTTAGGTCACGCCCTTGAACAAATTTGCGACGCTCGCCTGTTCCCGCGTGCTGTCGAGGTTGCAGGTTTGACTGGTTCGTTGGCTTTGTCATGATCACGGCACTAACACTTATGGCGATTGCGACGCTGAGAGCAGTCGGTATCCGACAATCTGGTGCTGACGCCTGACGCTTCCTGTCGCCGGCAAACAGATGAGGCGCAAAATGAAATACCCCAAACTGCTGGAACCGCTCGATCTTGGCTTCACCACGATCAAGAACCGTTCAATCATGGGTTCGATGCACACCGGGCTCGAGGAAATGGATGGCGGCTTTGAGCGGATGGCAGCCTATTTTGCCGAGCGTGCGGCTAACGGCATTGGGATGATCATCACCGGCGGTATTTTCCCGAACGCAGAATCCTCGCGTGGCGGCGCGACAATGTCCAATGACGAAGAAGTCCAAAAGCATCGGTTGGTGACAAGCGCTGTGCATGCAGCGGATACCGATGTGAAAATATGCATGCAGATATTGCACCCGGGTCCTCTCGCCTACACACCGGATCTTGTTGCGCCGTCTGCGGTCAAGTCCCGCATCGCAAGATATGTGCCGAACGCGCTCGACAGGGCCGGGATACAGAAGCAAATCGATGATCATGTGCGCTGTGCCGTCATGGCCCAAAAGGCTGGCTATGACGGGGTCGAGATCATCGGTTCCGCGGGATATCTGATCTCCACATTTCTCGTGCAGAAGACCAATTTGCGGGATGATGAATATGGCGGTTCGTATGAAAACCGGATGCGCTTTGCACTGGAAATCGTCGAGCAAACTCGGGCAGCAGTTGGCAAGAATTTCATTCTCATCTTCCGTATCGCGGCGATGGACATGCTTGAGGATGGAATGAGCTGGGACGAGATTGTCACGTTGGGAAAGCGGCTCGAACGCGCTGGCGTGACGATCATCTCGACTCACTTCACCTGGCATGAAAGCGCCGTTCCCACGATCGCAACCATGGTGCCCAGGGCTGCCTTCACGGGCGTCACGGGACGCCTGCGCAAGGAAGTGAACGTGCCGGTGATCACGTCCAACCGGATCAACATGCCTGACGTGGCAGAGGCTGTTCTGGCGCGTGGAGACGCCGATCTGGTTTCGATGGCACGGCCGTTATTGGCGGACAGCGAGTTCATGCGTAAAGCGATTGAAGGCCGCGAAGATGAGATCAATACCTGCATTGCCTGCAACCAGGCCTGCCTTGATCACACCTTCTCCGGCCTGCTGACGTCCTGTCTCGTCAATCCGCGGGCGTGCCATGAAACGCAGCTCAATTATCTGCCTGCAATCTCCGCCAAAAAGATCGCGGTCGTGGGCGCAGGACCAGCGGGTCTGGCTTATGCAACAACCGCGGCACAGCGCGGGCATCATGTTACGCTGTTCGAAGCGTCAGACGAAATCGGCGGCCAGTTCAATCTGGCGAAGCGCATTCCGGGCAAGGAGGAGTTTCAGGAGACGATCCGCTACTACAAGCGGATGATCGAAGTGCACAAGATTGACCTGAAGCTGGGCGTGAGAGTCGATGCGAAGCGCCTCCAGGCGGGCGACTTTGACAAGGTGGTCATTTCGACCGGCATCACGCCGCGCGTGCCCAATATCAGCGGAATCGATCACCCCAGCGTGGTCGGGTACATTGACGTGATTCTCGGCAAGAAGCCGGTCGGCAAAAAGGTTGCGGTCATCGGTGCCGGCGGCATCGGCTTCGATGTTTGTGAGTTGATCACCCATAGCGGCCCTTCGAGCGCACTCGACCGTGATGTATTTGCAGCGGAATGGGGTGTCGATTTCGAAAACCATCCGCGCGGCGGCGTAACGGGTGTCGAGCCTCGTGTTGCCCGGTCCGAGCGGGAGGTGTTCCTGCTCCAACGCAAGGACACGAAGGTCGGCGGTGGTTTGGGCAAAACGACGGGCTGGACTCACCGGATCACGATGGCACGGCGTGGTGTGAAGATGATCAACGGCGTTGAATATCTGAAGATCGATGATGCAGGCCTGCACATCCTCCAAGGCGGCCAGCCGGAACTTCTGGAAGTCGATACCATCATTGTCTGCGCAGGCCAGGACCCCGCGCGGGATCTGTTCGATGAATTGGCACGCATCGGCATGCCGGCCGAATTGATCGGTGGAGCCTATGAGGCGGCAGAACTCGACGCAAAAGCAGCAATCAAACAGGCCAGTTATCTCGCCGCTGCAGCGTAACTTGCTCTAGAGCGTCGCGCTTCAATGCTGAATCAATTTCTGGCGTCGCACCTAACGATGCACGGAGCCAGTGGCTCGCTCACAGGAAAATTTCGGTTTTGCTCGGCAGGGCACGTGACGTGTTAGGCCGACACTTTGACGAGATTGAAACAGCGTCAATTTTCTCGGTTGGCCAAAAGCAATTCTTCTGCAATCAAATGAGTTCGCAAGTTATCGACGTCGATGGCAAGTGCGCCATCTGCAAAAATGACTGGACGTAACTCGAGGCCCAGTCGCCTGGAAAAGCGCTCGAATGCATTGGCCAACGACCCAAGTCCCAGACGAAATCGAATGAGATTGAGAATGCCGAACGCGTTTGCAATCCGCATGGGATGTTTGGCAAACTGGCCCCCGCTGCGAAACACTTCGGCGGCCGACAACGCATCTGCATCCCTGATCCAGTAGCAATTGCAATTTGAGTAGCCGTCATCTGCAAATTTGTAAAAGCGGCGCTGACCATCGGGATGCGCAGCCAGGATATCGCCACGCCGGGAAAAGGCGACAGCTGCGTCGGCCTGCCCTTTTTGGGCTTGAGCGTGCATGTCGGCAACGGCGTGGTGCGTGAAAAGCACATTGTCGGCAGTGGTTACCAACAAGGGAAACTCAATGCCTTGGGCGACCGCAAAGATGCTTTCAGCCAGATTGTCCTTGGCCTTCATGCACTCAAGCCTCCCCATTTTTACAAGCTCGCGCGCGATCGGCAAGTC
>JANNLW010000382.1:0-30373 GCA_031397145.1 Sphingomonadales bacterium
CCTTGATCTGCTCAAGGCGGGGCTAGTCTATCGCAAGGAAAGTTCGGTCAACTGGGACCCTGTCGATATGACCGTGCTCGCCAATGAGCAGGTGATTGACGGGCGCGGCTGGCGCTCAGGAGCGCTCGTAGAAAGAAAGAAGCTCAATCAATGGTTCCTGAAGATCACCCAATTTGCCGACGAATTGCTCGAAGGGCTGCAAACGCTCGATCAATGGCCTGACAAGGTCCGACTGATGCAGGAAAACTGGATTGGCAAGTCCAAGGGGTTGCGCTGCACCTTCAATTTCGTCGACTCGCCCGACGGTATCGATGTTTTCACGACGCGGCCGGACACGATGTTCGGAGCGAGCTTTATCGCGATTGCGGCCGATCACCCCGTTGCAGCAGATTTGGCCCAACACGCCCCGGCGCTGAAATCCTTCATTGAGGAATGCCACAAGGGTGGGACGACGGCTGCCGATATCGAGACGGCCGAAAAATTTGGTTTCAACACAGGCCTTTCCGTTCAGCACCCGCTCGACCCGCATTGGCATTTGCCGGTTTATGTCGCCAATTTTGTCCTGATGGATTACGGCACTGGGGCCATCTTTGGCTGTCCCGCACATGATCAGCGCGATCTGGATTTCGCGCGGAAGTATGATCTGTCTGTTACGCGCGTCGTAGCAGAACACCAGGAGGAAGATTCCGGTTTCCAAGGCGATATCGCTTATACAGGACCGGGTCGGATCGTGAATTCCCACTTTCTCAATGGCCTGAGCGTTGAGGAGGCGAAAGCCGAGATTATTGCGAAGGCCGAACATGAAGGATGGGGTCAGGGCCAGATCCAGTATCGACTGCGTGATTGGGGCGTCTCGCGCCAACGTTATTGGGGCACGCCAATCCCGATTATCCATTGTGAATTCTGCGGCGCGATGCCCGTGCCAAGGGCGCAACTGCCGGTGGTTTTGCCCGAGGATGTGACGTTCGACATTCCCGGTAATCCGCTGGACCGGCACCCGACGTGGAAGAATGTCCCCTGCCCCAATTGCAAGGAACCGGCGCGGCGCGAGACCGACACGCTCGACACGTTTGTCAATTCAAGCTGGTATTTCATTCGCTTTTCCAGCCAGCCTAAAGACAAGCCGTTCGACCGGGCGGAGGCCGAACAATGGTTGCCGGTTGGCCAGTATATCGGCGGCGTCGAACATGCGATACTGCATTTGCTGTACGCGCGCTTCTGGACCCGCGCGCTCCAGCATATGGGGCGGCTTGGCCTTGCAGAGCCTTTCAAGGGGCTGTTCACTCAGGGAATGGTGACGCACGAAACCTATCGGGCGATAGAATTGCAAACCGATGCGAAAGGCAATCCGCGCCTGTTCAATGGTGAGCCAGTGATCGACTATCACTGGGTGTCGCCTGACGATCTGTATGCCGAGGACGACAACCTGTTCGAGAAGGGCACAGGGCTCCCTGTTCAGGTCGGCCGCATCGAGAAGATGTCGAAATCCAAGAAGAATGTCGTCGATCCAGATCCGATGTTCGACCAGTATGGCGCGGACGCCCTGCGCTGGTTCATGCTTTCAGATAGCCCGCCGGAGCGAGACCTGGAATGGTCAGAGGCTGGAATCGAAGGAACATGGCGTTTTGTCAATCGCATTTGGCGGTTGTTCGATGCGCTCGATGGCGCAGCAACTGGTGAAGATGCTGCGCTAGACAAAGTGCTTCACCGGGCGATTGCAGGCATTGGTGCGGACATCGATGCGCTGACGTTCAACAAGGCCGTCGCCAAGGTCCACGAACTGGTCAATGCCATTGAAAAGGCCAACTCCAGCACAACCAAGACCGAGGCCATTCGCACACTGGTACGATTGATCTCGCCGATGCTCCCCCATCTGGCCGAAGAGGGCTGGATGGTCATGGGCGGTGAAGGCCTTGTTGCGACCCAGCAATGGCCCGAACATGATCCCGCCCTGTTGGTCGATGACGAGGTGACGATCGCGATCCAGGTCAATGGCAAGCTACGTGATACATTGACCCTTCCCAAGGTGGCGGACAAAGCCGCTCTTGAAGCGGCAGCCCTCGCCAGTGAAAAGGTGATCCGTGCGCTCAACGGGGCCGCTCCAAAAAAGGTTATTGTTGTTCCGGGACGGTTGGTTAACATCGTCGCATGAAACGTATCGCTGTCCTTGCCTTGATGTTGTTGGTTTCTGCGTGCGGCCTGCGTCCGCTTTATGGCAGTGGCGAAAGAGGGAAGGTCGCGCAGGCGCTTCGGACTGTCGATGTCGCACCAATAGACGGCAAGGCGGGCTGGCTGATGCGAAATGCGCTTAATGATCGGCTCGGTCGCGATCGCGGCGCACCTGCCCAATATCGGCTTGAAGTTGAACTTGACGATTCGATATCGGGCTTTGGTGTCCGTCGCGATGATGCGATCACGCGCGAACGCCGAACACTGCGTGCACGCTATCGTCTCGTCGATGCAACCAAGGGTACCGTCCTGCTTGACGCGACGACGGGTTCCGATGCTGGTATTGACGTGGTCAGTTCAGAATATGCCACCGTGGTTGCAGAAAACACTGCACTTGAGCGGCTTTCGCAAATCATCGCGGATCAGATTGTCGCGCGGGTTGCGCTCTACGCCGAGCGTCAGACGCCCGAAAAGTGAAGGCCAACCGCGCCGAAATGGAACGTGCGCTTGAGTCGCCTCCTGCTCATATCAAATTCTTTCTGCTCTATGGCCCGGATGAAGCCGAGTCTCGCATCCTTGCCCAGCGCCTCGAAAAGGCAATGGGGAGCGCCGCCGAACGCGTTGACCTGGAAGGTGCAATGCTCAAGGCCGATCCGGCACGGCTTGCAGATGAGGCGGCGTCAATCTCGCTATTTGGAGACAAACGCCACATTCGCCTGGCTATCGCAGGAGACGAGTGCATGCCTGCGATCGAAGCGCTGCTGGAGGGGGGCGTCGCGGGGAACCCGGTTGTCGCGATCACTGGCACGCTCCGCCCGACATCGCTCCTGCTCAAAAGGGCGCTTGCCGATCCGGCGGTATTGGCATGCATTAATTATGCGCTTGATACGGAAAAGGCGACGTCTCTTGCCGCAGCAATGGCCCGGGAACACGGTTTAAGACTTGATATGGATGCCGCGAGGCATGTTGCCGTTGCCGCTGCCAATGACCGCGCTTTGATGGCGCAGGAGGTCGCGAAACTGGCCCTGTATCTCGATGCAGCGCCCGATCGGCCTGCGACCGCAGACATCACGGCGCTCCAAGCGATCGGCGCGGGTGAGGGAGAGGCCGAACTTTCCCGCTTGGTGGATGCCACACTTGGTGGAAGCCCAGCAGAAGCCGCTGGCGAGATCGCACGATTGGCCGAACAGGGCGTGACGGGTATTCCGGCAATTCGCGCGCTTGCAAAGCGCGTCCAGCTCCTTGTCCGTCTTGCGGCTCAAGTCGCTCATGGTGGCGACGCCCATGCAATGGTCGAAGCGCAGGGCAAAGCAATATTCTGGAAAGAAAAGGGTGGAGTCGAGCGGCAGTTGAAACGCTGGTCGTCCGAACGACTGGCCAAGCTCGCTGATCGCCTCCTCGCAGCAGAACGCGCAATCAAGTCTCCTGCTTCACCCGGTGATATCATGGCCGATGCCGAAATGATGACGATTGCGAGAGCAGCGCAGCGGTCGCGATAGGAGCGTGCGCAAAAAAAGGGGCCGCCGAAGCGACCCCCTTCTTTATAAGTTCCGTGGAACGATTAATCGTCCTTGAGGAATGCAGGCACGAAGTTCGGATCGCCGCCTTCGCTGCGTTCCGGACGTGGACCGCGGTCTCCGCCGTCGCGACGAGGGCCACGATCGCCGCGTCCACCTCCGTCACGACGTGGGCCACGATCACGGTCGCCACCGCCACCGTCACGGCGTGGGCCGCGATCGCCACGTGGGCCACGATCAGCGCCTTCACGGGGTTCGCGCGGGGGGCGGGTGTCTTCGAGCTCGGCACCGGTTTCCTGGTCAACAACGCGCATTGACAAGCGTACCTTGCCGCGCGGATCGATCTCTAGGACCTTGACCTTGACTTCCTGGCCTTCGCTCAGGACGTCCGAGACCTTTTCGGTCCTTTCGTTGCGGATTTCAGAGACGTGGACGAGACCGTCCTTGCCGCCCATGAAATTCACGAACGCGCCGAAATCGACGAGATTGACAACCTTGCCATCATAGATCTTTCCGACTTCGGCTTCCTCGACGATGCCCGAGATCCACTTGCGTGCGGCTTCGATCTGGCTGAGGTCCGACGAACTGATCTTGATCAGCCCCTCATCGTCAATATCGACCTTGGCGCCGGTTGTCGCAACGATCTCGCGAATGACCTTGCCGCCCGTACCGATGATGTCGCGGATCTTCGACTTGTCGATCTGCATCGTTTCGATGCGTGGAGCATGGGCAGAAAGTTCTTCACGGGCATGATCGAGTGCCTTGGCCATTTCGCCGAGGATGTGTGCTCGGCCTTCCTTGGCTTGAGTCAAGGCAACGCGCATGATCTCTTCGGTAATCCCAGCGATCTTGATGTCCATCTGCATCGTCGTGATGCCTTCAGATGTGCCGGCTACCTTGAAATCCATGTCGCCGAGGTGATCCTCATCGCCCAGGATGTCGGAAAGAACCGCAAAATCCTTGCCTTCGAGAATGAGCCCCATGGCGATGCCGGAGACAGCGCGAGTAATTGGCACGCCGGCATCCATCATCGCCAACGAACCGCCACAGACCGACGCCATTGACGATGAGCCGTTGGACTCGGTGATGTCCGAGGTCAGGCGGATCGTATAGGGAAACTCGTCCTTGGTTGGCAGAACCGCATGCAGAGCGCGCCAGGCGAGCTTGCCATGACCGATATCGCGACGGCTTGGCGCGCCGAAGCGTCCGACTTCACCGACCGAGTAGGGCGGGAAGTTGTAGTGCAGCATGAAATGCTCGTAGCGCAGGCCGGTCAGTCCATCGATCATCTGCTCTGACTCTTTGGTGCCCAATGTGCAGCTGGCGATTGTCTGGGTTTCGCCACGCGTGAATAGGGCGGACCCATGGGCGCGGGGCAGGAAGTGCGTTTCCGCAACGATCGGACGGATCTGCGTCGTCGTGCGGCCATCGATGCGCTTGCCATCCTTGAGGATGGCGCCGCGGACGATTTCGGCCTCAAGCTTTTTGACGAGCTTGTTTGCAGCCATCTGATCCTGTGGAGCCGCGTCCAAAAACGCTTCCTTCGCCTTGGCACGTGCATCATTCAGGGCGTTCGAACGCTCCGACTTGTCGGTCAGCTTGTAGGCTGCGACAATATCCTTGCCGATCAACTTCTTGAGCTTGTCCTTGGCAGCCGAGAGATCAGCCTGTTCGGCCATCGCCCAAGGCTCCTTGGCGGCCTGCTCGGCGAGCTTTATGATCTGCTTGACCACCTCCTTGCACGCCTTGTGCGCGAACTGGACCGCGCCGAGCATGATTTCCTCCGAAAGCTCCTTGGCTTCGGATTCGACCATCATCACCGCGTCGTAAGTGGCGGCAACGACGAGATCGAGCTGGCCTTCGGCAACCTGCTCGTCGGTCGGGTTCAGGATATATTCGCCATCGAGATAACCGACGCGTGCCGCGCCGATCGGACCCATGAAGGGCACGCCCGAAAGCGTCATCGCGGCCGATGCCGCGATCATCGCAAGGATATCAGGCTCATTCTCGCCATCATAGGAGAGAACCTGACAGATACAGTTGATTTCGTTGTAGAAACCTTCCGGGAAAAGCGGGCGCAATGGACGGTCGATCAAACGCGAAATCAGCGTTTCCTTTTCGGTCGCCCCGCGCTCGCGCTTGAAAAAGCCCCCGGGAATACGTCCCGACGAGAAATATTTTTCCAGGTAGTTGACGGTGAGCGGGAAGAAATCCTGACCTTCCTTCACCTTTTTCGCGGCAGTGACGGCGCACAGAACGACGGTTTCGCCGAGCGTCGCGATGACCGCGCCGTCAGCCTGACGGGCAACCTTGCCCGTTTCGAGTGTCAGGGTTTGTCCGCCCCACTCGAGTGATACAGTTTTCGTGTTGAACATTTGATTTCCTTCAAACCAGCGGCCCGATGCACACTGGCTTCCTTCTATGCGCGGACGGTTCGTCCGCCGCTCCGGTCAAACACCGAATTGTGATTGCCGGATAACAAAACGGCCCCCGTCATAGGGAGGCCGTCTGGTGTTACTTACGAAGACCAAGCTTCGAAATGAGTGCCGCATAACGGTCGTGATCGATCTTCTTGAGATAATCGAGCAGCGAACGGCGGGTGTTGACGAGCATGAGCAGGCCGCGACGCGAGTGATTGTCCTTGGCGTGGATCTTGAAATGCTCGGTCAGGTTCACGATGCGCTCGGTGAGGATTGAAACCTGGACTTCGGGGGAACCGGTATCGCCTTCGTGGCGGGCGTTTTCCTTGATGAGCACTTGCTTGCGCTCTGCAGTAATCGTCATTGTGTTTCCTTCGACATCCGGATCAGAGATTGAATCGCCTCACAGTGCGGACGTTTCCGTCCAGAACCTCTACCAGCGCGAGCGGTGTTTCACCGTTCAGGGCAAGATGGAGGCCGCCTTGTGCGGCAATCCCGGTCAAGACCTGCCCGTTGTGGAGCAGCCTTGCCTGTTCCGGGGTAAGGGCGAGTGCCGGGATGTCGTCCAGCGCCGTCCTTATCGGCAAGATCACGTCTTCAAGGGCGCGGGCCTTAGCCTTTTCCATGAGAATGTCCAGCGAAATCGCCTGATTGAGTGTGAACGGGCCGGCCTTGGTGCGGCGGAGCATTGTAACATGGCCGACCGTGCCTAACGTGCGCGCGATGTCGCGGGCAAGGCTTCGGATATAGGTGCCTTTGGAAACATGGGCCGTAAGGGTGACGCTGGTCAATTCCTTTCCGAGCGAATTGAGGGAGGAATGAAGTGATAAGGCGTGGATCGTGACGTCGCGTTTCGCAAGCACTACGTCTTCCCCTGCACGCGCCATATCATAGGCACGCCTTCCATCCACCTTAAGAGCGGAAAAAGCCGGAGGCAACTGTTCGATCGATCCAGTGAAGCGGGTAAGGATCTCCTCGATTTTCACCAGCGAAGGACGGATGTGGGAGGTCGCAACCACCTGGCCCTCAAGGTCGAGCGAGTCTGTTTCCGCCCCGAAGGCAATGGTGAAGTTATAGATTTTGTCGCTGTCGAGCATGCGCCCGGCAAGTTTGGTCGCCTCGCCGATTGCTATCGGCAGTACGCCCGTCGCCAGCGGATCGAGCGTGCCGCCATGGCCGACCTTGGCCTTGGCATATCCGCCCTCCCGAAGTGCCCGCTTGACCGCGCTGACGCCTGCCGTCGAGCCTAGCCCCAGCGGCTTGTCGAGGATGATCCAGCCATCGAGCATGTCAGCCAAAGAGCGAAAGAAACTGTGCGCCCTGCTCCAGAATCCAGTTGACCGGCGGCCAGATAAGACGCGGTACGAAATTGGCTTGCGGTGACACGACGGGGAGCACCACAAGCAGGACGATCATCAGCGGCAGTCCGAAGCGCCCCAACCGGGAATAGCGGCGCGCGAGCGCGGGCGGCAAAAGCCCCTCAACCACATGACCTCCATCGAACGGCGGGATCGGTAGCAAGTTGAAGACTGCTAGCATGACGTTGATGACCGCAAAATTGAGCAGATTGGCATCGACAAAAGCGACAGCAGCGGTCTTCTGCGGGCCAAACAGCGCTATCATCCCGCCAAGCACGACAAAAGCCAAGGCCGCCATCAGGAAATTCATGCCCGGTCCGGCGAGCGCTACCAGCATCATGTGGAGTCTCGGATTCCGTAACCGCCGATAATCGACCGGAACCGGCTTGGCCCATCCGAAAGCAGGAACGCCCGCGAGCGCCAGCCCCATGGGCAGTATGATGGTTCCGACCGGATCGATATGGCGGATCGGGTTCAGGCTCAGCCGCCCACGCTGACTGGCGGTCGGATCGCCGAAGAATCGTGCGACCCAGCCATGGGCAACTTCATGAAAAACGATCGCAATGATCAGGGGGATGAGCCAGGTCGCAACCTGGTAAATGGTGTCAGACATTTATTGGCAATACCGCGCGCGAAAGCTGCTGGCAAAGGTTGCTAACTCTCCACCCGCAATCGCTGCCCGCAGTGCGGCCATCAACTGCTGATAGAACCAAAGATTATGCTCGGTCATGAGCATGGCTCCGAGCATCTCGCCAGACTTCACCAGATGATGAAGATAGGCCTTGCTCCAAGGCGCGGTAGGCGATTCCGGATCAAGCGGGGACAAGTCCTCCGCGAATTTGGCGTTGCGGATATTGAGAGGACCATCCCAGGTAAATGCCTGCCCGTTGCGTCCGGAGCGCGTCGGCAGCACGCAATCGAACATGTCGATCCCGCGTTCGACAGCTCCCACAATATCGTCGGGCTTGCCCACTCCCATCAAATAGCGAGGGCGGTCTTCGGGCAATTGTCCGGTGGCATAGTCAAGACATCCAAACATTGCATCCTGTCCTTCACCGACTGCAAGCCCACCTATCGCATAGCCATCGAAGCCAATCTCGATCAGTGCACCCGCCGAGGCATCGCGCAGGCCTTCATCAAGTGAGCCCTGCTGAATGCCGAACAAAGCCGCGCGTTGCGCATGTTGGCGACCACTATCAAAAGCGTCGCGCGAGCGTCTGGCCCAACGCATCGACCGTTCCATTGATTTGGCCGCTTCGTCGCGCGTGGCGCCGTTCTTTGTGCATTCGTCAAACACCATGACGATGTCCGAACCGAGCAAGCGCTGGATTTCCATAGAGCGCTCGGGTGTGATGAGATGTTTCGACCCATCGAGATGCGAGGAAAAGGCCACGCCTTCTTCACTCATCTTCGTCAGTGCAGACAGCGACATCACCTGATAGCCGCCGCTGTCCGTCAGGATCGGCCGCTCCCACTGCATGAAGTGGTGAAGGCCGCCCAGCTTTTCCATGCGTTCCGCGCCGGGGCGCAGCATCAGATGGTAGGTGTTGCCAAGGATGATATCCGCACCCAACGCGCGGACATCGGCAGGTTTGACACCCTTCACGGTCGCAGCTGTGCCGACGGGCATGAAGGCAGGCGTGCGAATGTCTCCACGTTGCATCCGGATAGTTCCGGTGCGGGCCCTGCCGTCGGTTGCGGCTATGGCAAAGGAGAAACGGTTGCTCATCGGCGGCGGCCTATAGCTGTGACACGTCTCCGGGTGAAGCCGTCGCGAACGGATCAAGCGCTTTACCCATTGCAACAGCATCAATGTCGTATCATTCGTTTTGCTTGGAATGATTGCATATCAGGGAGGCTGGCTTGACTGATCCGCATCCGCTTGATCGACCAGTCTGGAATGCGCTGCAGACTGGTTGGGCGACATTTGCCTTGGGTGACGCATGTGCGCTTCGACTAGATCCCAACTATGGTCCTTTTGGCGCTGCCGCCGATTTTTCATTGCAATCCCTCCAAAAACTCGCTGAACTTGTGCCGACGGAGGGGGAGCTCTGGACGGCTGAATTGGAGGCCGCACTGCCGCTACCCGGCACAGTCATCGTCAAGATAGCGCCGCTCCACCAGATGGTTGCGGAGCATCTCAATCCGATTGAGGCCAATATCGAAATCACTTCGCTCGGCGAGGCGGATGCCAGGAAGATGAGGGAACTCGCGTTGCTCACCCAACCCGGACCCTTTTTCGCGCTTACCCATCGGCTGGGCAATTTCGTTGGAGTGAAGCGCGGCGGACGCCTGGTTGCAATGGCGGGGGAACGGATGAAGCTTGAAGGATTTACCGAGGTGAGCGGCGTCTGCACTCATCCCGATTATCGTGGATGCGGCTATGCCGGCGCATTAATGAGCGTCGTGACGAAAAGGATTCTGGCGCGGGGTGAAACTGCCTTCCTCCACAGCTATTCGAGCAATACGGGAGCAATTGCTCTTTATGAACGCTTGGGTTTTTCACTTCGTCGTCAGATCTGTGTAACCGTGCTGTCGCGCGGGTAGGAAGTGTGACGCAAGATTGAGGTGGCTTGCTATCGTCGAGGCACCCGAGATCGTATTCGGTCAAATCCTTGCGTGATTGCTGCAAATCTTTCAACCACAGCTGGCTCGAACTCGGTGTCGGTAAAGATATAGGGCCAATCATTCTCGATGCCTTCGCGCACCAGTTCTCCGACATACAGGGGATCAATACCCGAGATGATAGAAGATTCCGCGAGTCTGCTGAAATCGGCAACTGGCCCTTCGGCGGGCGTGTCCTCAATCGCATTTCCGAATCGCTTGGGCAGGTTTCGTTTTGATTCCATGATTTTTGTTCGAATGAAGCCGGGACACAGGACTGAAACGCCGATATTGCGAAGCGCTAGCGACTCCCGCAGCCCTTCAGACAGGGCGACCACGCCAAACTTTGTCACATTATAGGCAGGATTCGCGGCAGCGATCAAACCGGCTATCGAAGCGGTCGAAACGATCTGACCGCCCTCTCCACGCGCTTCAATCAAAGGTCCAAAAATTTCAATACCCCAGATGACAGACATCAGGTTAACACCGATTGTCCAGTCCCAACTGGCATCGGTCCATTGGCCATAGTCGCTGCCTCCTCCAACACCGGCATTGTTGACAAGGATGTCGACCCGGCCGAACCGCGCAATTGTGGCATCGGCTGCAGCCTGCAGTTCAGCCTTGAGCGACGCATCAGCCCTGACTCCCTCGACATCGGCGTTGGTCGCCCGAAGCGCTTCGAGAGCCGCTGAAAGTGCTGCCTCTTCAATGTCGCACAGCATGACCTTGACACCTGCCTGGGCAAGCGCAGTTGCAATACCGAGACCGATTCCCGACGCTGCGCCGGTCACAAAAGCGGTTTTTCCGACAATATCCCTCAACTGACTGATCCTTGCGTGATGATGCGGATGTTCATTCCGCTGCGAGCAATTCCTCGGCGCCACCAAGGTCGACCGACACAAGCCGGCTCACCCCCTGTTCGATCATTGTAACGCCGAATAGCCGGTGCATGCGGCTCATGGTAACGGCGTTGTGGGTGACAATGAGGTAGCGCGTAGTGGTTTCGCGGGTCATCGCGTCAAGCAGGTCACAGAAACGCTCAATATTGGCATCGTCCAGCGGTGCATCGACTTCGTCGAGAACGCAGATCGGGGCTGGGTTAGTCAGGAATAGAGCGAAGATCAGGGCTATGGCAGTCAGTGCCTGCTCGCCGCCCGACAACAGAGTCAGCGATTGCAGTTTCTTGCCCGGTGGCTGCGCAAAAATCTCCAGGCCTGCTTCCAACGGATCATCACTGTCGATCAAGGCAAGGTGCGCCTGTCCGCCGTCGAATAGCGTAATGAAGAGGCGCTGAAAATGCCCGTTGACGGCTTCGAAGGCACCCAGAAGCCGGACCCGACCCTCCCGATTTAGGCTGCTGATCGAACCGCGAAGGCGGCTAATCGCTTCTGCCAGTTCATCGCGCTCGGCGAGCGAAGTAGCGCGTGTGTTCTCAATCTCGGTAAGCTCGGATTCAGCGACAAGATTCACTGGTCCAAGCCGTTCGCGATCGGCGGTCAGCCGTTCATGGCGTACTGATTCATCGCCGGCATCGCCTATTGCATCGCTGGAAAAGCCCAGCTTTTCCGGTAAAGTCGGCGGAGGACATTCAAAGCGTTCGCCCGAAACCCGGCCCATCTCGATGCGCCGCAGTTCCTGGTTCTCCGCTCGCGCAACCGCTCCGGCGCGAGTTTCGCGCGCGGTGGCGAGGACTTCGCCGAGTTCTGCCGCTTTAGTCTCAAGGCCACGCAACTCGGCTTCACCAGTGCGTTCTGCAGCGGCCGCTTCTTCTGCCACGATCATCAGTTTGGCGCTTTCTTCTTGAAGCGCAGCTATTCTGACTGCCATTTGCGCCGGAGCATTGGCCAGCGACAGGGCCTCTGTCTCGGCTGTCTTGGCCCGCCTTTCCATTTCCGCGATCCGCGTTGCGGCTTCACCCGCACGCATCTTCCAGGCTCGCGATTCGGCCTGCGCGGTATGGATTCTCTCGCGGTTGATAGTGATCGACTGGTCAAGGGTTGCGTATTCGGCCTTGATCTCTGCGAGGGCAGTCCGGGCATTCTCGCTTGCTGACTGCAACCTTGAGACCAACCGGCCCGTAGCGATCCCGTCGGACAGCGCTGATCGCGCTGCTTCTGCCGCCTCACGATCGCCCTGTGCTTCACCAAGTTCCGTTTCGACCCGTGCAATTCGTTCTGAATATTCCGCGTGTCGAGAGGCAAATCGCTCGAGAGCAATCGCTGCTTGATCCTCGTCTCGCTGCGCTGTGCGCTGGTTCGCTTCTGCTTGAGCGAGATCACCTCGACAGGCTTCCGCCCTGGTTCGCGCATCCTCGGCGGTGGACAAGGCTAAGTCGAGCGCGGTTTGTGCGGTCTCTACTTCGGCCCGCGCCGGGCCAATTGCGGTCTCGATTTCAGCCAGACGATTAATCCGTTGGAGCCGCTCTGCCGCCGCGGCACCATCGCCCGTGGAAACATAACCATCCCAGCGACGCAGTTGGCCGTCGCGCGTCACAAGCCTTTGGCCAACGGCAAGTGACTGCCCGATATCAGCTTCGGCCACCGCTATCTGGGAAAGTCGACGTGCCAGTTCGGCGGGCGCCTGGACATGGTCGGATAGGGATTCGGCGGCGCTTGGCAAGGGGGGGTCGCTGTCGAGGACCGCTGCGCCGACCCATCCACGATTGCCGTCTTTTCCAATTTCGGCCTCAAGATCTTCGCCAAGGGCGGCAGCAAGAGCTCTTTCATACCCAATCCCGGCACGGACCTGATCAAGCGCACGATGCGACCCGGAACGCCGCTCGACCGCCCTGATCAGGGCCTGAGCTTCTCGCTCCAGCGCAGCAAGCGTTGCGCGCGCGGCGGCACCCGCACTCTCTGCCGTTTCCCGGCGTGCTGCAGCATCTACGCGCGTGCTTTCAGATGTTTCAATAGACGAGATTGCTGTCACGGCTTTGGCTTCGGCCGCAAGCCGCACCTCGATAGCCAAATCACGCTGAGCGATGAGCGATGAATCATCACCAAGCGCCATCAACTCCTGTGAGAGGCGTATCTTGTCGCGCTCGGCGCGTTCAAGCCGGGTTGAAGCTGCCGCCAGCGCTGCATCTGCAACACGCGCCTCGGCTTGCTCTCGCGCAAGCGCAGCCAACGCCTGCGCCAGTTCAACTTCCGCATCCCGAACAGTCGCTTCAACATTGGCAATCTTGCCGGACAATGTTGGGCGTTGCGCTTCGGCTTGAGACATCTGGAATTCAAGTGTTTTGGTGTCTTCAGCCAAGGCATTGAGCGCCGCCGCCGCATCATTCGCGAGTTGTCCTTCGCGTTCCTGGTCTGTGACCAACCTGTCAGTCTGGGCTGCGAGTTCCGTTATCCTCCGGTCGAGCGCGGAACGTTCGGCAATCAGCGTCGCCAGCTTGTGCCCAGCTTCGTTCGCCGCATCTCGGGCCAACAAGGCGGCATTCCGCAATGCAGTAAGTTTGGTAACGGCTTGCGATTGCCAAGCGGCGGCGGCGTGCTGGGCTTCCGAAGCGGTGACCACTGCCGCTTCGGCTCTTTGTGCTTCCTCCCGGGCCTTTTCCGCTTCGGAAGCAGCGTCGCGCCAGCGCGCATAGATCATTCTGCCTTCCGCCACGCGAATTTCTTCGGACAGTTTTCGATAGCGTTCTGCGGCACGCGCCTGGCGTTTGAGCGCAGTTGCCCGAACTTCCATGTCGGTAAGCACTTCATCGAGACGGGTCAGATTGGTTTCGGTCGCGCGAAGTTTTTGTTCGGCGTCCTTTCGGCGAACGTGCAGGCCAGAAATTCCGGCAGCCTCTTCAAGCATGGCGCGCCGTTCTGCTGGCTTCGCGGAAATGATCGATCCGATCCGACCCTGGCTGACAAGCGCAGGCGAATGCGCTCCGGTCGCCGCATCGGCAAAGACCAGCGCGACATCCTTGGCCCGTACATCGCGTCCATTGATCCGGTACGCAGACCCTGCGCCGCGCTCGATCCGCCGGACAACTTCCACATCACGGCCAAACTCGCCGACATCATTTGCGGCATCGCTTTCCGCAAGGATTGAGACTTCCGCAAAATCACGCGACGGACGCTGGGTTGTGCCGGCGAAGATGACATCGTCCATTGCGCCGCCGCGCAACGATTTGGCACTCCCTTCGCCCATGACCCAGCGGATCGCTTCAAGCAGGTTTGATTTGCCACAGCCGTTTGGGCCCACAATCCCCGTCAGCCCCCGCTCGACCCGCAATTCAGCCGAATCGACAAAGCTCTTGAAACCGGAGAGTTTGAGCCGCTTGATCTGCAAGGACGCTATGCCCCCGCGAGCTTGAGTTGTGGTTCAAGATCGGCCCAGGTTGTTACATTGGGTACAACCTTGCCATTGATGATGAAGGTTGGCGTCCCGGAAATCTTGTACTCATCGGTTGCCACCTTGGCGATCTTCTCGAGCGTCTTGACGCCTTCCGGATCGGCTAGGCAGGATTTGGCCTTGTCAGCCGGAATGCCGCGTTGCTGCACAAATTCCACTAAGCCCAGTTTTTCGGCCATCGATGCCGCCACCTGGTTGGGAGACATGGTCGCCCAGGATTGCTGGTCAGCCGCAGTAATGGTCGAAGATTTTGCCAGCCAGTCATTCTGGGTCACAAACATCTGTTCAGCGATAGCAAAAAATGGTCCGGCACCGTTGCACCGTGCGAGCAACGAGGCCGGGACGTCCTGCGGATGAATCAGGAATGTGCGTAATTCATAGGATACGGTGCCCTTGGCGACCAGCGCCTTCAGGCCTTCCGCGGAGTCAACTGAAAATTTCGCGCAATGCGGGCAAGAAAGCGCGGCATATTCGAGCAGCTTCACCGCAGCCGCGGGATTTCCCATCAACATGCCGCCATCCGGTGTGACGCTGGTTGTTTCGGTCCAAGCGGTACCGGCCGGGGCTGCCACTTGGGATTGCGGTGCTTTCGCAGGTGAATCTGCGGTCTTGTTGCAGCCCGTCAGGGCCATTAGCGACACCGCACCCAACATCAGGAACTTGTTCATTTTCACTCCAGTCTTTACTATCAATAGGCCGTAAGCACGGATTTCAGGCCATTTTCAACGCCAGCCCAACTCCCCGGACCAGAATATGTCGTTCCATTGATCAGGAAACTCGGTGTCCCGTTGATTTTCCTGATGCTCCAGGCTTCGTTCGTCATTGCCACAACTTGCTTTTGCGCCGCCGCGTCGGAAAGGCACGCGTCGATCTTGGGCGCAGTAAAACCCCTTGTCTTCATGATCGCATCGAGCCCGACACCGCGCGCAATCGCCTTCAAACTGTCGTTCATTGCAAGCTTGCCCAGTCGATCAGCATTTTCCGCTTCAAATGCACCAGCCTTGCCCAGCCATGTTGCCTGCGTTGCAAACAGGGCGTCGCTATTGCCAAAGAAGTGCGCAGGGCCGCCGCAGCGGGCGAGCAGGGCCGCCGTGAAATCATATCGATCACGCACCGCGTTGCGCAACTCGACCGTGACAAGGCCTTTGGCGATGTAATTGGCCTTGAGCGGTGTACTGGCCTCTCCAGCGTATTGGGCACAGTGCCCGCAGGTATAACTCAGATATTCAACAAGTTTCGCTGGTGCGGCTGGCTTGCCCATTACAAAGGCGCCATTTGGCTGGATCCGCACCGAGGACACCCAATTTGGTGCGGTGGCCGAAACTAGCGCAAGCGCGCCGAACGCCAGAGCGATTCTGCGCATCATCTTACCTTTCCGATCACCACTGGCTGAGTTGCTGCTGCAACGCCACGCGCCAATGATTCAAGGACCGCCTTCAGTTCAGGATCGGCGATTGTCCGAAGGCTGTCACCAAGTTCGACGGGCAGGGCTACAAGATCCGGTCGCTTTCGGGCTGGCTCAAGCTTCAAAACCTCTCCTTGACGGATCGTCACACGTGCAATTGCCGCATAACCGAAGAATCGGTTCACGCGCTCAATAATGACCGGAACAACATGCTGCATCATCGGCGCGTGAGCACCTGCAACCGACAGGGTCAACACGCCATCAGCGCGCTTGCCTTGCGGGAAACGGATTGATTCCGGCGCAGACACATTTGCATAGCGCTCGCCGACAATCTCTTTCCAGCGGCTGACGATCGAGGATTGGACGAAGCCGAAACGCCGAAAAGCCGTGCCACCGACATCAGGCAGCATTTCGCCCATGCGTCGCGCTCGTCCGCCGCGTGGCTTCTCCTGTGAGCCCATACCTGACTTTTGCTTCGCCATCTGGCCGACACATGCCATAGCGCGACATGCCCGTCGATATGCCAGACGCAATTGCCCACAGGATTTTGAGTCACTTTGGGGCGAATGCCCGTGATTTGCCTTGGCGGAACCCGCCGGGTGTTCCCTTGCCGCTTGATGATCCCGATTGGCCCTATCGCGTTTGGCTGTCGGAGATCATGCTCCAGCAAACCACCGTGGCAGCGGTCAGGCCATATTTCAGCACGTTCACGTCCCGCTGGCCGAATGTTCAGGCGCTTGCCGGCGCCCGCGACGAGGACGTAATGGCTGCCTGGGCCGGGCTGGGCTATTATGCGCGCGCGCGTAATCTTCTCGCCTGTGCCCGTTTGATCACAACAGATCATGACGGCGTCTTTCCGTCCGAGGAAGCGGCGCTTCTGCAATTACCCGGTATCGGACGCTACACTGCTGCGGCGATCGCTGCGATTGCTTTTGGCAAACGAGCGGTGGTGGTGGACAGCAACGTTGAACGCGTCGTCGCCAGATTGATTGCCGAACCTTCCAAGCGAAAACTTTATGCGCTTGCAGGTCGATTGACCCCCGAAAGCCGGGCAGGCGATTTTGCTCAGGCGATGATGGATCTGGGAGCGACGATCTGTACACCGCGTACCCCCCGATGTGGCGCATGTCCGCTGAGACAGGATTGCAAGGGCCGTAAGTCTCCAGAAAACTATCCGACTAAAGCAACCAAAACGGCCCGCCCGGAGCGGACTGGCACAGCGTGGTGGATCACCTGTGACGAAATGGTTTTTCTTGTGACTCGCCCGTCGAAGGGCTTGCTCGGCGGTATGCGCGCATTGCCCACGTCCGATTGGTCTGACAATTCGGATCTCTTGCCACCCTTCGCCGGACAGTGGCGACGCTACGGCATGGTCAGCCACGTCTTCACGCATTTCAGTCTCGGCCTTTCGGTCTCGGCCTTAACTGTCAAAAGCGGTTGCAAACTGCCGTTTGTCGGGGAATGGTGGCCCGTAGCGCAGATCGAAGAGGCTGGATTGCCGAGTGTATTTGCCAAAGCCGCTCAGTTGGCAAGAGCAACGGAGGATGAAGGTGAGTATTGAGTTGAACAGACGCCACTTCATCGGCGCAGCCGCGCTTGCCAGCGGATTTCTGGCCACCCCATCCTGGGCAAGGCGTGGAATTTCGTCCGTCTGGTCAACCGTGCAGGATTATCTCGACCAGAAAGTGGCCAGTAAATTTATTCCGGGCGATGGTGGTGCGATCGCACGCGGCACCGATCAGGCTGATTTTCTTGTGTCCGGCCGCCTCTCCAAGGATCCCGGTGCGCCGCCGATCACTCCTGATTCACTGTGGCGCTGTTATTCGATGACGAAGCCGATCACGGGCATGGCAGCGATGATGCTGATCGAAGATGGCAAATTGTCGCTCGACCAGAATATAGCCGATTACCTTCCGGCCTTCGCAAACCCGCGCGTCCTGATCGATTCCAATAAAAGCCTGCAAAGCCGCCCGTCGCAAGCGCCGATCAGTGTCCGCAATCTGGTGACCCATACTGCAGGACTTGGCTATGGGATTGTAACGACGGGGCCCTTGCTGAAGGAATATCTGCGGCTTGGGTTGGGAGCAGGGCAAGTCAGCCGCAAACCCATTCCGGGCTTTGACGGCGGCGCACCCAATCCGCCGACACTTGCGGAATTTGCAGATCGGCTTGCGACGCTGCCACTGATCGCTGATCCGGGCGTCAAATGGAGCTATTCGGTTGGCCTTGACCTGATGGGCCGGGTGATCGAAGTTGCGGGCGGCATGCCTTTCGAGGCGTTCGTTCAGAAGCGCATCTTCGATCCACTGGGAATGACCAGCAGCTTTTGGCAAGTTCCGGCGAGCGAAGCGGGGCGACTCACTACCAACTATGGCGCCTTGCCCTTTGGTACCGTCCCAATCGACCCGGGTCATGACAGCATCTATCTGGACAAGGCTCCGCCCTTCGGCGGATCGGGCCTGGTTAGCTCCATGCGTGATTATGACCGGTTCCTCGCTATGTTGATGGGCGAAGGTGCACTTGGCAAAACGCGGGTCATGAAGCGTGAAACGGCGGTCTTGGGCATGTCCAACCTCGTTCACCCCAAGACGGAAATGCAAAGCTTGGAAAAAGGGCAGGGCTTTGGCGCAGGCGGACGCGTGACACTGGTTCCCGGCCCTTATGGTGAAGGCGTCGGCACATTCGGTTGGGGAGGAGCTGCTTCGACGATAGCCTGGGTAGACCGAACTCGCGGGGTACGCGGTTCCGGGTGGGCGCAAGTCATAACCGGTGGTGGAGATGTGTTTGCTTCCGGATTCGGCAAAGCCGTCTACGACAGCCTGTGACACATAGGCCGGGGTTCACAGGCTCTCCCCTCGACCGGGCCGATCGATTGCGGAACGACGTTGACGCCTTCAATGCTGCGCTCAATGATTGGCGTGGACGGCTTCTCGGATTGTCGGGCCTTGAACCTATGCTGAGTGCAGAAGGCAATCTAGTCTGGCACAGCATGGCAGAAGCGCCCGCGGAAGCCGAATTTGTGCTGCTTGGCCTGATCGAAGATCGTCCACATTTCGCAATGCTGGCTCAGGGTGATGGCGGACCAATGCGTTCTCCTGCAATGTGGCAGGCACTTTCGCTGCTTCCAGCGGAACAGGCCGCGATATACGGTGCAGCGCGCTCGGTGATTGATTGGCACAATGCAAACACCTTTTGCGGCCGCTGCGGGGGTGAGACCAAATTGTTCCGAGCGGGCTGGGGGCGACGCTGCAACAGCTGCAATGTTGATCATTTTCCGCGCACCGACCCCGTTGTCATCATGCTTGCAGAGTTTGAAGGCAAAGCTTTGGTTGGCCGTCAGTCGCGCTTTCCACCTGGAAATTATTCGGCCCTTGCAGGATTTCTAGAGCCCGGCGAAAGTATCGAGGAAGCGGTCCGACGCGAACTCCATGAAGAGGCGGGGGTAACGACGGGTGCAGTGCGCTATGTGACCAGCCAGCCATGGCCATTTGGGGGATCACAGCTGATGATCGCCTGTGTTGCCGAAACAATCGATCCGACCATAACGCTCGACACCAATGAGCTTGAAGATGCAATTTGGGTAACACGCGAAGAAGCCCGTGCAGCCCTTGCAGGCGATGAGGATGCCCGATTCCGCGCGCCGCCAGCGTTCGCCATCGCACACACATTGCTTCGCCATTGGGTAAATGAAGGCTGATACAAAAAAGGCGACCCATAGGGCCGCCTTCTTCGTATAATTGGCTAAGACCTATCAGAAGCCGCGATAGGCCTCGTTGCCGATGAACCCCATTTTGGACACATTGGCGCGCTTCGTTACCGCAAGTACTCGGTCAACGACATCATAACGTGCGCTGGCGTCAGGCTGTAGATGCAATTCGGGAATAGGATTCATCGTCTGCGTGGCCTCAAGCATTCCCTGCAACTGAGAGAGCGCAACGGGCTGACCATTCCAAAGTATGGCATCGTTCGGCGCAACGTAGAGAACGTTTTTCGTCGGCAAAATTAGCGGCGGCGGCGGGCAGTTCGGCGCACAGTCCTGGGGAAGGTCAATCTTCACTGCATGCGTGGCCGGAGGCAAGGTGATGATGAACATGATCAGCAACACCAACATCACGTCGATCAACGGCGTGGTGTTGATATCCATCATCGGTTCGTCGCTGCCAGCGCTTGCAGAACTCATTGCCATAAAAACTCTCCAAAAAAACTTCGGGATCCAGCCGCACGCTATCGCGTTGCTGTTCCGCCCTTGGGTTCAGAAATAAAGCCTACGCGGATAAAACCGGCACTCTGCATGATCGAAATCGTCCCACCGATGCAGCGATAGGGGGCATCCTGATCACCCCGGATATGGACTTCGGGAAACAGATTTGGATCGGTCACATTGGGGCCTAGGCGGTCAGCCTCATTCTTGAACTTTGTTGCGGCTTTTGAGAGTAGCTGACTCGCGTTGACACGCGACTGGCCCCAATAAACCCCGCAAGTTCCATCAGTTTCACCCCGCACGGAAAGGATCACGTTTTCCGCCTTTGTAAGTGTCGGCTGGTACGCAAGTGTCGGCACCCTCAAAGTCACCTTCTTCGTCACAACCGGAATTGTGATAAGAAAGATGATAAGAAGGACGAGCATCACATCCACAAGTGGCGTGGTGTTGATGTCCGACATTGGGGCGTCTTCGCCGCCTTCTGAGCCTACACTCATTGACATCAGTAGATTCCTATTCCTGTAATACTCATCTGGTCCGATTCAGGGCTTGGAATGACTGCACGGCCCTTTGTGGGTGTGCAGTTCTTCCAGTATCGACTTAGACCTTGGCTGGTGCTGCTGCAGGCTTTGCACCCATCGGGGCGGCCTTTACTTGCGGCCGAATTTTTCCGCCCGACATCATGTCGCCATGAAGATCGTCGCAGAACCTGCTCATTCGCTCGGCAATCAGCTTGTTGCGGCGTTGCAGCCAGTTATAGCCCATAACCGCGGGCACAGCCACGATCAGACCGAAAGCTGTCATGTAAAGTGCTTCGCCCACCGGACCAGCGATCGAAGCAATATCGGCATTTCCGGTCGCGGCGATCTTCACCAATGCGCTGGTGATACCGATAACCGTGCCGAGCAGCCCGACGAATGGTGACGTAGAGCCAACAGTAGCAAGGAAAGCGAGGCCGGTGCCAAGCTTGGCGTTGATCGCATCCTGGCTGCGACGGAGCGAACTGTGCATCCATTCGTGCGAATCCAGCTGATCCGTGAAATGGCCATGCTCTGAATCAGCGCGCAGACCGTCGTCTACAAGCTGGCGGAAGGCGGAGTTTTTTTCGAACTTGCCGATGCCATCGCGAACACTCGGAGCCGACCAGAAAGACTTCACACCATCCTTCGACTGGCCAAGCACCTTTTGCTGTTCGAACAACTTGGTCAGCATGATGTACCATGAAGCAATCGACATGACCGCGAGGATGAGAGCGATCGTCCATGTTACCGGACCACCTTCTTCCATCATCTGCATTGGCCCGAAAACAGTCTTGGCAGCGGCAGTGCTGGCATCAGCGGCGGCTTCCTGGAGTATCAAAATATCAAACATGGTGGTTACTTTCCTCTTTGAATTTCTATTTGCAAATATCGAATACTGTTACTTTGGCAGGCGCCAGGTCACGCGCTGGGAGCGCGTTTCCTCAATCGGGTTTCCGCTTTCGTCCTTAGCGGGCTTATAGCGGAAACGACGAATGATCAGCTTGCATGTTTCCGCATCAAGTGCCGAACTCGCACCGGAAGCATTGCAACTCGCTACCTTGCCGTCGGTTCCGATCGTGAAACGTGCAATAGACGTGCCCGCCTCTTCGTTACGGATTGATGACGGCGGATAATCTTCATCCGAAATAGATCCGCCCCTTTGAGTCGCCTTTTCGGCCACTCTCGGAGCGGGCGGCGGCGGCGGCGGCGGCGGCGGCGCGGGTGGGGCCGACGGAGTGATCGCGATCGTGTTTGTCGTCACCACCGGCGTCACATTGACCGGCGGTGGCATCGTCACTTTAGGCGGCGGCGGAATATCGAGCTTCTCGGGCGGCGGCGGCGGCTTTTCCTCTTCCGCAGGCTTCTCTTCCGCAACATCGAACGTCTTCAAGTCTTCATAAGCCTGCTTTACGGCGTCATATGCAAGTCCGGTTACGAGGGCATAACCAGCGCCCACATGGAGCAACGCCACAACGCCGATGGAGACCATCTTGCTCGTGCTCATTTCTTGATCAGCATAGGCCATTAAAAAACGACTCTCCCTCCAACTCCAATCGAGGAGGCTGACAGAACGATTGTCGCTTGGCAACTGTTCCTCAACCCCGAGCCCTTCGGTTTGTTCCAATCCGGGTCTCAACGTCTCATCTATCGGCATCACCAGATCGACGCAACGAGTTTTGCTCTGCTACCGAATCGCCGTTATCAGATCGATTCACAGTCACCCTCAATTGCCAAACTGGACCCAAAATGACGATCAGATTGTTGCTTGTGCTGATGCTTTCATTAACCATGTTTAACCCGGCCGCGGGGCAGAAAACCGTCTCTTCACCCGAGCAAGTGATGTTGACCTATGCCGACGTCGCTGACCTGGCGCTGCCTGCCCCGATTGTTGCCGAAGTCAAGGTCCGCAAGGCCGAGCGATTGAAGGCGGAACTTGCAGGCGATGTTGTCACAACCAAGCGACGCTATCTTGTAACCGCCGATCTGGTGGCCCTGATTCGGGGTGCCGGTGGGCTGGCACCGCGAATCAGTTACGTGGTCGATCAGGCGTCTGACGCTCAAGGAAAGTGGCCAAAACTCGAAAAAATGAGAATGCTGGTGTTCGCGCTGCCCATTGCGAATCGTCCTGCAACCATTCGCCTTGTCGCTCCAGATGCACAACAACCGGCAAGTCCGGGACTTTCGGTTCTGGTTCGCCAACTCCTGAATGAAGCAAGCCAGCCAAATGCTCCTCGTCGAATCGTGGGCGTCGGTGAGGCATTTCATGTCGAAGGCTCGGTATCCGATGAAGGCGAGACCCAGATCTTTCTCAAGGCGGTAGATGGAAGCCCGCTCTCGTTTAGCGTGTGGCGACGGCCAGGCGCTTTGCCCAAATGGGCCGTTTCTGTGGGCGAGATCGTGGATGAGGGGGCGGAACCGCCTTCGCGCGACACCCTGCTCTGGTATCGTCTGGCGTGCTTTCTCCCGCCCCGGCTTCCAGCAAGCAGTGTCGAGACACTCGGAGAAGCCGACGCGGCCATCGCTTCCGAGGACTATGCGACGGTTATTGCGCGTCTGGGTCCGTGTCTGCGGACCCGAGATAGACAAAATCCCGCTCGAAACTTCTGAGCGCAGCGCCGCCATCAACATATAAAGTCTGGCCGGTAACGGCACCGGCATTGGCCAGCCATAGCACGGCATCGGCGATCTCGTCGGGCTCCGGGAGGCGCTTGAGCGGCATCATTTTCTCAAGCGCTATCATTTGTGCCGGCCTGTAATCCTCGGTCGGCAACGTCAAACCCGGCGCAACTGCATTGACACGGATTTTTGGCGCGAGCGCGCGGGCAAGCGTGCGTGTCGCGGCTGCAAGTGCCTGTTTCGAAAGCGTATAACTCAATTGGTCGCCATTGGGCTGTCGCACGCGTTGGTCAGTAATGTTGATCACGACGCCTGTGCGGTCGGCATCGAGCAGTGCCGATAGCCCCGTTGCCAGAAGTACCGGGGCCGAAAGGTTGACCGACATATGGGCAGCCAGTTCGGCCGCTGACACACTGGTTGGATCGTCGTCAATGAAACGCGAGGCATTGTTGACGATCAGGTCGGGCGCGCGTCCGAAATGCCTGACAATTCGGGGAAGAAGCGAGGCTACCGCCGGACCATCACTCAGGTCTGCAGAAAATCCATGCCACTGGGTGCGATGCAGCGCGAGAATGGCGGCGAGGTCTTGACCAGGTTCGGCCGTATCGCGGCAATGAAGCGCCAGTGCCCACCCCTCGCTGGCCAGCCGTGCAGCAATCGCCGCCCCCAACCGCCTGAAGCCGCCGGTGACCAGCGCCAGTTTCACGGGCGGTTTCGTACCAGAGTCATGCCGATCGATTCGCCGGCATCGGCTATGGCCAGCTTGACGATCCGAACGGTCACCTGGCGAACGCTCCTGTCCTGCACGAACAGTGTTTCGGCGATATGATCGCCAACGGCTTCGATCAGGGTAAAGTGCACGCCCGCTGGAAGCGCTGCCGTCATCGCCCGTTTGATGTCCATATAGTTTTTGGAAGCAGACAAGGGCGTATCAGGCGCAAAATGGTCGGGACAATCGAGTTCGACAGAAACGGAAATACGCAAGGGTTGCGGTAAATGCGTTTCTTCGGAATAAATGCCGGTAAGTACCGGCACATCCAGATCGCTCACTTCAAGTATCAGTCGGTCTTGTGTCCCCGTCATGCGCCGCCCCATAGCGTGATTTCCAGTGGCTGCAACCAATCCTGACTTCACATTTGCGCATGCCGCGCTATTGGGCCGCGCATCAATGATTGAGATTGCTCCCTTGGACCGCGTTAGACCGGATGATGTCGAGGCGTTGCTTGATGCGGCGTTTGGACACGATCGCAAAGCGCGGACGGCATACCGCATGCGTGAAGGTGTCAACGCGCTGCCTGGCTTGAGCTTCGCGGCACTTGGGAAAGGTCGCCTTCTTGGCTCCCTGCAAAGTTGGCCAGTCATGCTTGAAGAGCATGGTGGACGCAGAACCTCGATGATATTGGTCGGCCCCGTCGCTGTCTCGCCAGAGCGGCAACGCAGCGGACTCGGCAAGAGAATAATGGACGCATTGATCAACGCCGCTGCTGAACAAGGGCAGGATGCTTTGATCATGATCGGGGATCCTGAATATTATGGCCGGTTCTTCGGCTTCTCTGCAGATGCAACCGGTGGCTGGGACGTGCCAGGGCCGGTTGAGCGCGACCGCCTGTTGGCGCGAATCAGCCGGCCGGGCGGAATCCCCTCGCAAGGGCACATCATTCCCGATCCAGCCTTTGCAACGGCGCGTATTGCCGCATAAGGATCGCGCCATGCCGATGGCCGAACTACCCGAAGACATGTCGCGACTCTCGCTTGCCGAGATTGCACAAATGGCTGCCGACCGGAAACTTCCTCCGGTCGAAAGCTGGCACCCGGAGCGTTCGGGTGACAGTGCGATGCGGATTGCGCGCGACGGACGCTGGTTTCATGAAGGCGATCCGATCACCCGGCCCAACATGGTCCGGCTGTTTTCTACGATCCTGCGGCGCGAGGCGGATGGCAGTTACGTACTGGTCACGCCTGCCGAAAAACTCTCGATCCTGGTCGATGATGCGCCATTCGTTGCAGTCGAGGTCAAGAACGAGGGCGAGGGCCGGAGCCGGCGCCTCGCCTTTCGCCTCAACACCGGAGAACTGGTGGTCGCCGGGCCTTCCCACCCATTGCGCTTTGGCCAGCGCGACGGGGAACCTGCCCCCTATCTGGCGGTGCGCGGGGGGATGGAGGCGCTGATAGCACGCGCTGCTTATTACGAATTGGCCGAGATGGCGATTGCTGAAGCAGCCGATCCTCTTGGCCTTTGGAGTGACGGCCAATTCTTTGCGATGGACGCGGCATGACACTTGCCAATCGCCTCCGTGTTGCGCTTGATCGCACGCCGTCCGATACCGTTGAGCTTATGGCGGGCGATGCCATTCATCTGCGCGGAACAAGGCCCGGAGTCGATGCAGCCGTGCTTGTTGCTGTGACAGACCGGCCCGAGCCAGGATTGATCCTGACCAAACGGCCCGACTCGATGCGCAAACACCCCGGGCAAGTTGCCTTTCCCGGCGGTCGTGTGGATGAAGGAGATGCCGATATTGTTGCGGCGGCCTTGCGGGAAGCGCAGGAGGAAATCGCACTTCCACCGGAGTTTGCCGAGTTGGTCGGGCTCGCAGATCGCTATCACACGATTACCGGTTTCGATGTTACGCCGGTCATCGTTGTCATCCCTCCCGATCTCGATCTCCATCCGAATGAAGAGGAAGTCGAAGCGATATTCGAAGCCCCGCTCGCCTATGTGCTTGATGCTGCCAACCATGCCAAACGCATGGTCGATTGGGATGGTTCCGAACGCCATTATTACGAAATGCACTGGGACGGTTTTCGGATCTGGGGGGCAACGGCGGCGATGCTCGTCAACCTGTCACGGCGGTTGCAATGGGAACGCTGACACTTCCCCGTCGCGACGGGTTGGCGCTGCTTGTCAGCATACTCGGGAGCGCAATGGGCGAGACGCGGCTGGTCGGCGGTGCCGTGCGCGATACGCTGGTGGGGCAAGAGGTCAAGGATATCGACCTTGCCACCCGCCTTGCGCCAAGCGAGGTTCTCGCGCGCCTTGAAAAAGCAAGGGTCAAGGCCGTGCCCACCGGCATTGCGCATGGCACGGTGACAGCTGTGCTGGCCTCCGGCCCGGTCGAGGTGACGACCTTGCGTCGCGATGTTTCAACGGACGGGCGTCGGGCGACGATTGCCTATACCGATGACTGGCGTGAAGATGCCGCGCGGCGCGATTTCACGATCAATGCGCTTTATGCCGATCCTGAAACCGGAGAGATATTCGACTATTTCGGCGGGGTGGGCGATCTGGCAGCGGGCGTCGTCCGCTTCATTGGCGAACCGCATCAGCGGATTGCCGAGGATCATTTGCGGATCCTGCGCTTCTTCCGCTTCCATGCCCGTTTCGGCAAGGGCGCGCCTGACGCCTCCTCGCTTGCCGCCTGCGCTGCGCGGGCGAACGACCTGATGGCTCTGTCTCGCGAGCGGATTGCCGATGAACTGATCAAGCTGCTGGCCTTCCCTGACCCTGTGGAGACGGTGCGGCTGATGCTTGCGCACCAGATATTCGCGCCGGTCCTGCCGGAGATTGCTTCGGCCGAAGGACTGGCGGCGCTCATCACGATCGAGGATGCGGCGGATCCTGTCCGTCGCCTTGCCAGCCTGCTCCCTGCCAATCCCGACAAGGCAGGCGCGGTTGCGAAGCGGCTCAAGCTCTCCAAGCTCGCGACAAAGCGGTTGGTGCTTGCAGCGGCGCGTGACCCGGCCGACGCGATCAATCCCCGCGCGCTGGCCTACCTGATCGGACTGGAGGGTGCGCGTGACCGGTTGATGCTTGGCGGGCACGTACCGGCGCTTGCCCTCCTCAAAGGCTGGACCGTCCCGACGTTCCCGTTGACTGGCGGTGCCATAGTCGCGCGCGGCATCAAGGTCGGCCCCGATGTCGCCCGGCTGCTCCAGGCGGCGGAGGCACAATGGGTGGCCGAGCGTTTTCCCGACGCCGCGCGCGTCGAGCAAATCGCGGATGAGGTTGTCCGCGCCTCCGCTTCCATTACCTGACAGGTCATTGATCCCGCCACAGGGTTGGGCCATCGGGGAGGCCGTACCACATTGGGGAAAATGACATGACCATGTTTCGGGCCTTGCTGATCATCATCTTCGTAGAGATTGCCGTCTATACCGGCATCGTCATCGCGAACCATGGCATCAATCTCTTCCCGGTCTTTTTCGGCGACATGATGAAGATGGAATGGCCAGGCCAGTTCAACCTCGATTTCATGGGCATGCTTACCCTTTCCGGCCTGTGGGTCGCGTGGCGGCACCATTTCTCGATCGCTGGACTGGTGCTGGGTGTGCTTGCGTTCAACCTAGGCGCGTTTTTCCTTTCGGCCTATCTGCTGGTCGCCAGTTTCCAGACAATGGGAGACATGAAGGCGATCCTGCTGGGTGAGGCGCGGGCGGCAACTTAGACCCTTGCATGAGGTTCCGGCCTGTGCTTTTGACGCCTTCTGATCACAGGAGGGGACGAATATATGACGGGCAGGATTTGCGGTGCGGCGGCTATGGCCGCTTTTTTTCTGGGCGCGGCGCCCGTTGCGGCTCAGGATGCGGCGCCTGCCGCTCCTGCAGTGCAGACAGAAACTCCGGCTACGAAGTGCGAACTGCACGTCTGGCCGACCGAGAATTATATCGGAATCAACATGGGGCTCCTCTCGGGCTTCGGCATTGTCGGCGCAGTCGCGGATATCGAGGCGCACAAAGGGCGTGTCCAGACAGTCAAGGACTTGATGCGCGACTATCTCGGCCCCGATGTCCAGATGGCCGAACTCAACCGGCTGGGCATCGAAAAGACCCTGAAGCTCAGTGACTATCGCATCGTCATCCAGCCGCCCACGCCGTTCAATGAGGACGTCAAGGCCAATCCCGAACTCAAGGTGAAGGTGAAGGCGATGAACGCGCGGATCAAGGCGGGCAAACGCCTCTCCGATTCGACGCATCCCTGCTACGCCGAACTGATCACGACGCACATCTTCTACCACAAGGCGATGATGTATGGCTCCAACCTGTTCACCGGCTGGATCTACCGCGAATTCGGAGACAAGCCCATCGCCACCAAGTCCGCGACCGGCCAGGTAAAGAATCCGCTCGAGGTGTTCCCGCCCAAGGCCGAGGATGCGGTGGAAGCGGCCAAGGCCGAACTGCGCGATGCCTATGCGAAGGATTTCGTGGAGTATGTCGCGAAGAAGGTGGCGCCCTAGGGGCGGTGGATCATGCCGCCTTGCGGCCTTTCAACGGGATCACGAGCCGGGCGCGTTCGAACCAGGCATCGTCCAGTTCGGGCGCCGCATCGGGATTGCTGGCGATCTGGGCGGCGATATCCTCGTCGGTCATCGCGTCGAAAGCGGCGAGGAACTCGGGCGTAATTTCCTCACGAAGTGCGGCGAGCAATTCCGGGGTGACTATCACGGTATTTTCGGATTTCTTTTTCATTGGCCTTCCTGAAACTGATCAACCGGCGCACGCTTTCGCGCCAAGTATATATGACCACGCATATTCTGTCATCCAGCGATGCTACGGGGCCGGTTGCCGCAAACCGCGTTTCGCCATAATCCACACGTGAATCTTCCTCTTCGACATATTGCCGGTCGAATATCTCGGCACCCAGTCCGAGCATGAGTTCGTGCTTTCCCCGGTTGATGACGTCCTTGTCCGGATCAAACGCAATCACATCACATACCCAATGCCGCCCCTTCTGATACACCGGGTGAAGTGAAACGGATGCGGGCGGTTGAGGCCACTCTTCTTCGCGGCTTCGCGTGAAGCCATCCTGAAAAGCGGATGCGCGCTGACGTGGGGGATTGGCTTCACGCGAAGCCGTGACGGCGCGAAGGATCAGTCCAGCAACCGGGCGGGCGGGACGCCGAAGACGGTGGCGAGCTTTTCGAGGACGCCGATGCTGGGGTTTCGTGTCCCTCGCTCAAGGTCGCTGTAGTAAGTCCGATGCAGCCCTGCCTCGAAACTCACATGCTCCTGAGACCACTGTTTCTCTGCGCGCAGCATGCGCAAATTGCGAGCGAGCCGGTGCTGAATGTCCATGCACCGATAGCGTCCTGCTGCTCGATTAAGTCGATAGACCATAATCATCTGTTGACAGACATTAGTCTACATCCGATTAAGAAGACGATAGTCTACAAGGAAAAGTGCATGTCCCTTGCCACCCACCACCGCATCATCGGCGTGAAACTGATCACGATGCACAATGACGAACTGGAGTTGGCCGCCGATATCGAATGGAGCCTCGATATGTGGAAGGCGCGGGGGTTCGAGACTGTAGAGGATCGGGTGATTGGGGCCGGATTCGAGATCAAACTCGACGACCCCGATTTTCGTCGGGTTTCGGGCTAACCACTTCCGTAGTTCAGATCAATCGATGTGCTTCGCTAGACGCAACATTGCCGCTTCATGCTCATTTGCCGGTCGATGGGAGAGAAATTCGCGGTAACCGAAAGTGAGACCCAGTTCATGCATCAACGATCTGTCGTTTTCAGAATAGAGAACCGCGATGCCTTTGGGAGCCAGAATGTCCCGTGCTCCACCATTGCGACGAATTCGTTTCATATAGTCGTCCTGAGAGGCAATCGCTGCGACTTGGACCCTTGAGATGGGCAAGCCAAGGCAGTTCTCGAAAAGCGTTGCCAGTCGCTTGGTTCCCTTTCCGCTGCTCATGATCTTTTTGCGGAGATCGTCATCAATCAGCGACCAAAAGTTTGGTGTGTAGTGAAAATCCGAAACCAGCCACCAGATATTGGCCGTACCAGCCGCCGAAAATGACGTCTTGGAATCTCGGTTGGAACCACCTCGCAAATAGGCTGGCCGCGCCCGGACCAGTCCAACGGCACATTTGGCTAGTCCTTCGTTCACCCGAAGCAATATGCAAAACTGTTCAATTGCCTCGGGAGGAATCATCCAACCCGAGCCACCGCCAGTTGTCGATTTCACATCGACTTCGCGACCGCCGATCAGCAAGTCCAACAAGATTCCCCGGGGTACTTGGAGCCAGTCTCGGAGCAAAATCTCGAACTTAGTCCCGAGATAAGTCTTCTCCGTCTTTTCAAGCTGGCTGAAAAAGAATCTTCCGGTGCGCGCCGTATCGATCACTTCATCGATTGCAGACCGAAAGAATGATCGAAGTTTCTCTTCAAAAAGTGCTTGTCCCCCCACGGCCGCCAGCAAATCGTTTTCCAA
>JANNLW010000383.1:0-5234 GCA_031397145.1 Sphingomonadales bacterium
CCAAGTTCTTTTGTCCATTTTGTTCGCGCGCCAAATCTCTACTGGCATCGAAAGGAGCGGAATTTATCGAGATCGATGTGAGCATGGACTCCGCACTTCGGCGGACGATGGTCGATCGTTCGAACGGTGGAGCGACTGTCCCACAGATTTTCATAAACGGGCAACATATCGGTGGATCGGATGAACTTGCGGCTCTGGACGCGCGCGGTGGACTTGATCCAATGCTCGGGCGCCCGTCCGCCTGATGCGCATCGGGCTTGTCCAGATGCGGAGCGGAATTGATCCGCACTCAAATGCAGCATTTCTGGTCAGGGCGATCAAGGATGCGGCAGACGGTGGTGCCGGAATGGTATTTACCCCCGAAATGTCTGGCTTGCTCGATCGCGATCGCGCACGCGCCGGTCTCCATGTTGCAGATGAAGACACTGACGTTGTGCTCGCCAAGGTGCGCCGTACGGCTGCGGATCTGGGGCTATGGGTTTCGCTCGGTTCGCTCGCACTTCGTGGCGGACCGGATGGACGCCTTGTAAACCGGAGTATCCTCATCGACGCACATGGTGTCATCCGTGCGCGATACGATAAGATACATTTGTTTGATGTTGACCTGTCCACTGGCGAAAGCTGGCGAGAATCCTCAGCCTATACGGCTGGCAAAGAAGCAATTGTCGCAGATACCCCCGCCGGACATCTGGGCCTGAGCATCTGTTACGACCTTCGTTTTCCGGCGCTTTATGGGGCATTGAGCGCGGCCGGTGCAACGATTCTCTCAATTCCTGCTGCGTTTACCGCTCCAACTGGGCATGCACATTGGCATGTCCTGCTGCGCGCTCGTGCGATCGAGAATGCAGCTTGGGTAGTAGCGGCCGCTCAATCCGGAAAGCATGAAGATGGGCGCACAACCTATGGCCATTCGCTTGTTGTCGATCCCTGGGGCAAAGTAGTGTTGGACATGGGCCAGGAATGTGGGGTTGGCTTCGCCGAGATCGACCTTGAAAGAGCCGAAGAAGCGCGCGTGCGGATTCCGGTATTGCAGCATAGAAGAATAATTCCCGAACCCTTGGTTTTGCAATGATTGTATACGACCTCAAATGCGATTCTGCCGGGCATGTGTTTGAGGCTTGGTTTTCAAGTTCGGAGGCTTATGCGGACCAGCAGGAACAGGGACTCCTGACGTGTCCCGTATGTGGCGATCGCCGGGTTGCGAAGGCGGTAATGGCGGTTGGAGTTCCTAAAAAAGGCAATGCCAAAACCGTGCGTCACTTGGCGGCAACAGCAGGACACGCGAATCTGGAAGCCAAAGAATTGCTGGCTGCGATGGCTAAGGCTCAAGCGAAACTCCTTGAAGGTTCGCAATGGGTTGGACGTAAGTTTGATCATCAGGCGCGGGCAATGGATGCAGGAGAGATTGAGAAATCCACGATCCATGGCGAAGTGACGGCAACGGAAGCGCACGCATTGCTTGAAGACGGCGTTGCTGTCATGCCATTGCCGTTTCCGGTCATTCCGCCTGAAAAGCGCAATTGACCCTCAGCAAGCCGCAGCCTAACCGGTATCAGGCGCGCCCGTAGCTCAGCAGGATAGAGCATCGGATTCCTAATCCGGGGGCCGTGGGTTCGAATCCCGCCGGGCGCACCAATATGTTTAGTAAAATGCGATGGCGAGATTTTTGCAACCCTCGCGCGGCTTTAAACAAGGCCACACCCTCTTTGCCGAGGTAGTAGCTTTGCTTATGCTATGCACTTTGCCTTAAAACCCGACTTTACGTTGCGGTGTCACACCTTATAGCCCGTTGCAAATGCATCGGCCTCATCGGCCGACGATCAGGATGGGTGGGCAACACAGATGAACTTCGATGTGCTGATTGTGGGTGCTGGTCACGGGGGTGCTCAGGCCGCGATCATGCTGCGACAGCAGAAGTTTGAAGGCAGCATCGCCATTGTCGGAGACGAACCTGAAATCCCGTACGAACGCCCTCCGCTTTCCAAGGAATATTTTGCTGGCGAGAAGCCATTTGAACGAATTCTGATTCGTCCGGCCAAATTCTGGGACGAACGTCAGATCAACATGCTGCTCAACAAGCGCATTGTTTCAGTCGACGCGCCTGGACACTGTGTTTCCACCGACGCCGGCGAAACAATCTCTTATGGCAAGCTGATCTGGGCTACCGGCGGTGCGCCCAGAATGTTGCCCATTCCCGGCGGCAATCTGCCCGGTGTCCAGGGCGTGCGTACCAAAGCCGATGCAGACGCGATGAAAACAGCGTCTGAGACTGCCAACCAGATTGTTGTGATCGGTGGCGGATATATAGGGCTTGAAGCGGCAGCTGTGCTTTCGAAGTTCGGAAAGAAAGTAGTCCTGCTTGAAGCGTTGCCGCGCGTTCTGGCCCGTGTTGCCGGTGAACCCTTGTCGCGTTTTTATGAGCATGAGCATCGATCGCACGGCGTCGAAGTGCGGTTGGACGTAACCGTCGAAGCGATTGAAGGCGGTAGCCACGTCACAGGTGTTCGGCTGGCCGATGGCGAAGTGATATCCGCCGATCTTGTTATCGTGGGGATAGGAATTGTTCCGGCTGTTGAACCGTTGATCGCTGCAGGTGCCAATGGCGGCAATGGCGTTTTGGTTGACGAAATTTGCCGGACATCGCTTCCAGACATTTATGCCATTGGGGATTGCGCCGCCCATGTGAATGGTTTCGCAGATGGCGCGACGATCCGCCTCGAATCTGTGCAGAACGCCAATGACATGGCGAACACCGCCGCCAAGGCCATTTGCGGAGACGCGCAACCTTACAACGCTGTGCCATGGTTCTGGTCGAACCAGTATGATCTCAAACTTCAGACGGTCGGGCTGTCGAGCGGCTATGACGAGACGATCGTGCGCGGAGATCCAGCCAATCGCAGTTTTTCGGTTCTTTATCTCAAGGATGGCCGCGTGATCGCTCTCGATTGTGTCAATGCGATCAAGGACTATGTACAGGGCAAGGCGTTGGTTACGGGACGCCTGAGGTTGGACAAGATTGATCTTGCCGATGCGGGACGTCCGCTCAAGGAATTTGTACCGGCATAATGCGCACCCTCTCCGATATCATTCTTCTCCATCGCGAGCGCGAAGGTCCGTTGTTGCTAATCCTTCACGATGTGCAGGCAGAACAGGGCCATGTCAGCGACTCGGCGATCCGCGAAATTGCTGAAGCGCTCAATCTCACACGAGCGGAGGTGCATGGCGTCGTCAGCTTCTACCATGACTTTACAAAGGATCCCGAATCACGCCCAGTCATCAAACTGTGTCGCGCCGAAGCCTGTCAGGCACGGGGAGTTGAGGCATTGATGCCGCTGGCCAATGCGCAATCGCGAGTCAAGGTCGAAGCTGTCTATTGTCTCGGACTTTGTTCCGTGGGGCCTGCTGCATTGGTCGGGAAGGACGTTGTCGCTCGTCTTGATGCGGCAAAATTTTCCGCGCTGATCGAGGCAGTCGCATGAAGGTGCGGATTTCCGATGACGCAGTGGCGCTGGCCTGTGGTGCTGACGCCGTTGCTGCAGCATTCTTGGCTGCAGGTGCCGAGGTAGAGCGTGTTTCAAGCTGGGGGATGCACTGGCTTGAACCGTTGGTCGAGATTGACGGGATCGGATATGGGCCCGTGTCGCCCGATCAGGTCACTTCCATCCTTGATGGTACGGCCGACACGATCGGTCGGATCGAGGATCAGCCGTTCATTGCTCGGCAGACTCGCCTGACATTTGCTCGCGCCGGAAAGACACGGCCGCTCAGTCTGGATGACTATGTGGCTGCAGGCGGCTGGGATGGACTGAACAATGCGCGCGAAGCGGGCCAGGCTGCAATACTTGAAACGGTGCTCCAATCGGGGCTGCGCGGGCGCGGTGGCGCCGGGTTCCCGGCAGGTATCAAATGGAAGACTGTCGCCGATGCTGCCGGTGATCGAAAGTATATCGTCTGCAACGCCGATGAAGGCGATAGCGGAACCTTTGCTGACCGGATGGTGATGGAGGGCGACCCCTTCATGTTGGTCGAAGGGATGACGATTGCAGGCATTGCCGTTGGTGCAAACAAGGGCTTCGTTTATATCCGTTCGGAGTATCCACACGCGGTTGCAAAGATGGAAGCCGCGATCAAGCAGTCCGCCCATATCGTCGCACCATTTGAACTGGAAGTGCGGGTGGGGGCGGGAGCCTATGTGTGTGGTGAGGAAACATCGCTCCTCAACAGCCTTGAAGGGAAACGAGGCGAAGTGCGCGCCAAACCACCTCTCCCGGCACACAAGGGGTTGTTTGGTTGTCCGACGGTCATCAATAATGTCCTGACCCTGGCCGCTGTGCCGTGGATATTGAGCAATGGCGCCAAAGCCTATGCCGCCTTCGGGATGGGCCGTTCCAAAGGGACGATGCCGATTCAGCTTGCTGGCAATATAAAGCATGGCGGATTGTTCGAAACGGCGTTTGGCATAACACTGGGCCAGTTGGTCAACGATATTGGTGGCGGCTCGGAAACAGGCCAGCCGGTCCGTGCTGTCCAGGTAGGTGGACCGCTCGGTGCCTATCACCCGCCGAGCCAGTTTGATCTGCCGTTCGACTATGAAGCCTTCGTGGCAGCGGATGGCCTGATTGGCCATGGTGGGATCGTTGTCTTCGATGATAGCGTAAACATGGCTCGACAGGCTCGCTTTGCACTCGATTTCTGTGCGATTGAAAGCTGCGGTAAATGCACGCCCTGTCGGCTCGGCGCGACGCGCGGAGTCGAAACGCTGGACCGGATCATCGCCGGCGAAAATGTCGAGGCAAACCTGGCGCTGATCGCAGACCTTTCCGAAACGATGAAGTTCGGTTCGCTGTGTGCTTTAGGCGGATTTACGCCGTATCCGGTCATGAGCGCGATAAAGCATTTCCCAGACGACTTCCGATGACGACCACAATTCTTGACGGTGGCATCAGTCGCGAGTTGCAGCGGCTCGGCGCGCCATTTCGGCAGCCCGAATGGTCAGCATTGGCGCTTATCGAAACGCCGCAACTTGTCGCGCAAGTCCATGATGATTTTGCTGCTGCCGGCGCTCAAATCGTGACGACCAACAGTTATGCGGTCGTACCCTTTCATCTTGGTACTCAACGCTTCGCGTCGGATGGCGCGCGACTTTCTGCCGCTGCGGGCGCGATAGCGCGGGGGGTTGCCGACAAAAGGAACATCAAGGTCGCAGGATCTCTCCCGCCTGCGCTTGGTTCCTA
>JANNLW010000398.1:0-2245 GCA_031397145.1 Sphingomonadales bacterium
AGCCGGTCGGTGACGAATTCGAATGCGGTATGTCTGTAATAATCCAGCCCACGCACCAATCGCGAAGCCCGCGTCCAGGCAACGCCCGCCGCATCGAGACCCGCCGTCACCGTATCGAAAAAGTCCCGCGCCTCATCGGTCAGGAAGGTGTCGATGTCCGGTGCGCTATCCGCCACGGGCCGGTCGCGCGGGTCCTTGCTGTCGAGAATGCGCAGCGGGTTCTTGTGAAGTCGTTCGAGGCTGTCTTCCGAAAGTTCACCGCGATGCGCCTCGAAATGCGCGACCAGTTCAGCGCGCCACGCCTCGCGCGATCCGGCATCGCCCAGCGTGTTGAGCTGGAGGGTCACGCCTTCGCTGATCCCGAGTTCCTTGAGCAACTGGTCGGCGAAGCAGAGCAGTTCGATATCCGCCGCCGGTTCCGCTGCGCCGATCACTTCGGCATCGAGCTGGTGAAACTGCCGGAACCGCCCCTTTTGCGGCCGTTCATAGCGGAACACCGCTCCGTGCGTCGCGACTTTGAGCGGCGCATATTGCTGCCAGCCTTCGGTGAGGTAGGCCCGCGCAATCCCGGCCGTGAATTCCGGCCGCAAGGTCAGCGAATCCCCCCCGCGATCCTCGAACGTGTACATTTCCTTGGCGACAACATCGGTCGATTCGCCCAGCGAACGGGCGAACACTGCGGTTGCCTCGAACACCGGTACTTCGATCCGCTTGAAGCCATAGAGCCGCCGCACGCGATCGAATGTCTCCACAACATGATGGAAGCGGTTCGCCTCTTCACCAAGCATGCTTTGTGTGCCGCGTATCGGGCGTGGAGTTTCGATCTTCGCCATAGCGGGCGGTCTCTAGGCGAGTGGATTCAAAAACGCTACCGTTGCGGCATGGCCGCCCAACCCGGACGCACAATCGGAAATCGCATCGCGCCCGCGCGCTTCATCTTGTTTATGCTGGCCTTTGCGTTTTTGGGCGCGTCGATACAGTTTTGGACCGGGCAATGGCATTATGCGGTCATGGGCGGGTTCGATCTGGCCGCGTTGTCTTTCTTCATCCTGCTGTTCCCGACCCTGCGCGATGGCGAGGCCTCCTCGATCCGCCGTCACGCTGCCGAAAATGATGCCAATCGTGTCACTTTGCTCATCATCACTGCAACCATTGTTGCGGTGCTCCTGATCACGATTGCGGCGGAACTGACCGGGCCGGGCGAGCCGATGGCCTATCTCATCATTGGAACGCTGGGTATCGCGTGGCTTTTTGCCAACACGCTCTATGCGCTCCACTACGCCCATCTCTATTACGGCGAAGGAAGCGGCGCCGCCGGGTTGACCTTTCCAGATACGAAGTCACCCGATTATTGGGACTTCGTCTATTTCGCGTTCACCCTGGGGATGACGTTCCAGACATCGGACGTCTCGATCAACAGTCGCCCGATTCGCCGGGTTGTGCTGGCACAATGCCTTGCCGCATTCGTGTTCAATATCGGGATTCTAGCCTTCACGATCAACACGCTGGGGAGTTGAGGAAGAAACTGGTGGGCGTAGCGAGGATTGAACTTGCGACCCCTGCGACGTCAGCACAGGGAATGGTCCAGTGTCACGCGGATATCTGCAGGGAATTCAAGAATTCTGATGTCCAATTACGGCCGTAACGTCGAGAGCCAGGGGCGTTGCTGACTGCCCGGTTAAAGGCTGAAAGTTCGGAACTTTTGCTCCTCAATACTTCCCGCTTAGCCTTAATTGTTGCGATTTCGATTTGAAATTGCTCTTAGGCGATGTGCGACGGTTGGGTTGTCCAGCAGTATTTGAAGAGGTGCTTGCAAACGCCGGCGCCAGTTGGGGTGCTCGCTCGTTGTTCCCGGCAGATTTGGTTGTTCCACCTCTCCAAGCAAGTCCTCGATGGGCGCAATCGCAAGGACCGCGGGCGATTTTGCAACATGTTCCAGTGCGGCTTCGACTACTGGCTGCGGATCGTCCGGCGCAGGCCGAAGACCGCATTCGCCTATAGTTGACCATAACAAACCCCGATCCCAATCGCGAATTTTCTCGGCTTCTGCGCGATCGATGCCATCCGTCAGGCGTCCGAGCCGGTCTGCCCAGTCAAGGTCGCGCCCGGTCCACCAACCGGCTACGGTCGGCGTATCGTGCGTGCCCGTCATTGCAACGCTGTTTGACGGGTAGTCCCGCGCTCCGATGAAGCCGCCATCGGGTGCCCGCTCAAACCAGAGCACAAGCATGCCGAGCATGTTGCG
>JANNLW010000419.1:0-1479 GCA_031397145.1 Sphingomonadales bacterium
GCGCGCGGCGTGATCTCGGTGCAGGAACGTGCCAGTTACATGGGGCGTGTCCGCGATCTGGCAAAGGGCAGCTGCCAGGCGTGGATGGACAAGAACGGGTGGGCGGCATGATGGGCGGTCAAAAATCGTCTCCCCCCGGGAGAGGTGGCGGCGAAGCCGACGGAGAGGGAGCCGACAAGGAAAGCCGCGAGAGCGGCTGCACGCTCCTGCGTGCTTCTTTGTCAGGGCCCCCTCCACCGCTTTGCGGTACCCCTCCCCCGATGGGGAGGATTTAGGATGACCGATTTCCTGCTCGAACTCCGATCCGAGGAAATCCCTGCTCGGATGCAGGACAAGGCGCGTGAGGATCTTGCGCGACTGTTCGCGGACGAAATTGCCAAGGCGGGGATCAAGGCGTCCGAGGTCGTCACCTATGCAACACCGCGTCGTCTTGCGTTGATCGCCAAGGGCCTGCCGCTTGAAACAGACGCGGTCAGCGAGGAATTGAAGGGACCGAAAACATCGGCGCCGCCGCAGGCGCTTGAAGGGTTTCTCCGCAAGACCGGCTTGACGCAGGACCAGTTGGTCGATCGCGATGGCATCTGGTTTGCAGTGATTGAAAAGCCGGGCCGCAGCACGGCTGATGTGCTGGCGGACGCCATCCCCGCTATCGTCCGTGCCTTTCCATGGCCGAAATCAATGCGCTGGGGCGACGCTTCCGCCTCGACCGAAAGCCTGCGCTGGGTGCGTCCTTTGCAGGGGATCGTCGCGTTGCTCGGCGACGATGTCGTGCCGTGCGAGATCGACGGTGTGCACAGTGGATCGGCGACGGTCGGCCATCGCTTCCACCATTCGGGCGAAGTCACCATCGGCAACGCCGCCGACTATGCGGCCAAACTCAACGCCTGCCATGTGCTCGTCGATCAGGACGAACGCCGCGCGATCATCCGCGCCGGGGCTGAACGATGCGCAAGCGAAGCCGGACTGGTGCTCGTGCCGGACGAGGGGCTGGTGATCGAAAATGCGGGCCTGACCGAATGGCCGGTGCCGATGCTCGGGCGCTTCGACCCGGCGTTTCTGGCGGTGCCGGAGGAAGTCATCCAGCTGACCGCCAGAGTGAACCAGAAATATTTCATCTGCCGTGATGCTGCGGGCAAGCTCGCCAATGCGTTCGTCTGCACTGCCAACATCACTGCAAACGACGGCGGCGCGGCGATTGTTGCGGGGAACGAAAAGGTGCTGGCGGCGCGGTTGAGCGATGCGAAATTCTTCTGGGAACAGGATTTGAAGGTTCCGCTGGAGAAGCAGGCCGAAAAGCTCAAGGACATTGTTTTCCACGAAAAGCTGGGGAAAGTCGCCGACAAGGTCGAGCGCGTGGCCAAGCTGGCACGCTGGTTGGTTGAGAGTGGCGTCGTCCATCCCTCGCCCCCTTCAGGGGGAGAGGGACCGCGACGCGCAGCGGCGCAGGGAGCGGGGGGAGTCGAGGCTCTTCCGGACTCC
>JANNLW010000425.1:0-6701 GCA_031397145.1 Sphingomonadales bacterium
AATCGAAAAGTTTGGCGAGCATGCCGGTCGTCAATTCGATCGAAACGCGTTCAACCCAGTCAAAGGGCTCGCCAACCGGCAGGGAATCGAGCACTTCAGCCGTGCGCTGTCTGACCTCGTCCTTCATTAGCGCGACTTCGCTCGGGCCAAAGGCTGGTGCTACTGTGCGTCGCTGGGCTGTGTGCTGGGGCGGATCCATGGCGATAAACATCGGCGTCCTGAATTCATCTTCAAGCAATCGATCAACAAGAAACGCGATCGAGATACCGCCATATTCATAAGACGACGAGAAAACCTTGGGCAGTGCTTCGATATGAACAATCGGCTTGTAGGTGGAAACCGACCAATAGGGCCCGAATTTCGATTCCGCGACATAGTGGATCGGGGCTTCGGCGCGGAGCTTGCGGAAGGGTTCATGCCATGTGTCTGTCACATAAAGTTCAACCCTCGATACATCGAACGCATTTGACTCTAGCTCCGCCTTTACCGGCGCAATCACGGTTGCCACAAATAGTCTCCCCAGCTCGTTCCAACGACTCTTGGAAAATAGGGTTATATCCCTATTTATTGTCCAAGGCAAGTCGACCCATGATCGGTCGACACAGAATGTTCTGGTGGATTATGTTCAGCAAACCGGATCAAATTGGCAATTGCCGCGATGACCCCAAAAACTCTGGCTACCCGCGATACGGCGCAAAATTGATCGTATCGATCGTGATCCAGCCATTGATATAGTTGAGATAATACAGCCCGAACATTGCCGTCGCGAGTGCAGTCGTGAACATCATGATCCGTCGTGGCCGGAAATTTGCCGGCGCACTTTCTGCTTGTCCCGGTACTTTTTCTGTTCCCAGTTCATCTGCGGTCTTGACGCCAAACGGCATGACGAGGAACGCCGCCATCACCCAAAACAGGACATAGATCGCGAGTGCTGAAGTCCAGCGCATTTCCTCTAGCCCAACCGCATCAGCATGATTTCGACGATTGGCTTCTTGCCCGTCCATTCCGTCGCGACCCGGCGCACGCCCAAGCGGAGCGCTTCACGCAAGGCATCCTCGCTGGTCGCGCCTTTTTGAACGACGCGCTCAACTGCTTCCTCTGCCTCACGTACAAAATCATTGCGATCCTCCTCGACCGGGACGCCTTGCAAACGAATTTCCGGGTTCGCGGCGAGTTTGCCCGCTCCATCGAGAACGACGGCAACAGCAATGAACCCGTGCTGGCCGATGCGACGACGGTCGCCGATAGTCCCCCCATCGGCAGGCAGGATCACATCGCCGTCAAGCACGAGCCGCCCGGTGCGCTCGCGCCCGATGATCTTCGGCGTGCCCGGTGCCAGCCGGACGACATCGCCATTCGACTGGACCAGCGCATTGGGAATACCGCAGGAAAGTCCATAGCGAGCCTGCTCTGCCATATGACGCCGCTCACCATGGACGGGCACCAATAACTCAGGCCGAATCCAATCGTACATAGCCTTCAGTTCCGGCCGGCCTGGATGCCCGGACACGTGCACATGCGCCTGCTTTTCCGTAACCATGATCACTTCCTTGCGGGCAAGCGCGTTCTGGATGCGACCAATTGCCGTTTCGTTTCCAGGAATCTGTTTCGACGAGAAAATGACGGTATCACCGGCATCGAGCTTCAACTGGTGATTGTCTCCAGCAATGCGAGCGAGTGCTGCGCGCACCTCGCCCTGCCCGCCGGTCGCAACGATCATCAGTTCACGAGGTGCAAGCCTCATTGCAGAATCGAAATCCATCGGCTGCGGAAAACTCTTCAGCATGCCATTGGCCTGAGCTGCGCGGACAATCCGGTCGAGCGATCGCCCGGCGACACAAAGCTGTCGCCCTGTTTCTTTCGCGACCTGGTGCAGCGTTTCAAGCCGCGCAGCATTCGACGCGAAACTTGTGACAAGCACCCTGCCCTTGGCCGCCTTCACGCTCTTCATCAGGCCGTCGCGGACACTTCCTTCGGTGCCGCTATCGTCAGCATTGAACGCATTGGTGGAATCGCAAACGAGCGCGAAAACGCCTTCATCTCCGATCGCCTTCAGATCCCTTGGGTTGACGGTCGGACCCAAAACCGGTTGTTCATCGAGCTTCCAGTCGCCGGTATGGAAAATGCGGCCATAGGGTGTGTCGATCACGACCGCATTCATGTCGGGGATAGAGTGCGCCAGCGACAGATAGCGCAATTTGAACGGACCAAGATCGAACGATCCACCATTCTCGATCACCTTGAGCTCGACATTGTCAGCAAGCCCTTCTTCCTCGAGCTTTCCGCGGATCAGCGTGGCCGTGAAAGGCGTTGCATAAAGCGGCACATCGAGATCGGCGGCCAAATAGGGGATCGCACCAATATGATCTTCGTGCCCGTGAGTCAGAACGATTCCCAAAAGATCCTTCTTGCGGCTTTCTATAAATTCGAGATCCGGCAGGACGAGTTCACACCCGGCATACTCCGTTCCACCAAAGGTCAGGCCAAGATCGACCATGATCCATTTGCCCTGGCAGCCATAGAGATTGACATTCATGCCAATTTCATCCGACCCGCCAAGCGCGAGAAACAGCAATTCGTTACCGGGAGTCGTCAAGCAGGAGGTCCAATTCTTTTAGGTCCGGAGGTGCCGGACGTGACGGCCTATTGGGCGCGCGCATAGAGCAGGGCAAGCCCCTTGAGTGTCAGGTCCGGCTCAATTGCGTCGAATAGATGGGCGTGCTGCTGGAACAGGGTCGCCAAGCCTCCGGTCGCGATCACTTTGACCGGCCGTCCAATCTCTGCCCTCATCCGAATGAGCAGCCCCTCGATCATCGCAACATAGCCCCAGTAGATGCCGATCAGCATCTGGCTTTCGGTCGTGCGGCCAATCACGCTCTGATCTTCGGGGGATTCGATGGCGATGCGTGGCAGTTTCGCCGTGGCCGCAACGAGCGCATCCAGGGACAGGTTGAGACCTGGGGCAATGATGCCACCCTTGTAAGCACCGTCAAAATCGACATAATCAAACGTTGTTGCGGTACCGAAGCTGATCATGATCAGATCACCTTGATGCTCGTGATGCGCTGCGATTGCATTGACCGCGCGGTCTGCCCCGACCGAGCCCGGCTCTTTAACATCGAGCGCAATCCCCCATTCGAGCGGAGAGCGCCCCGCAACCAGCGCCTCAACGCCGAAATATTTGTCCGACAACAGCTGGAGGTTATGGAGAGCACGCGGAACGACCGTCGAGATAACCACTGCCGTCACGTCGCTTCGCTGATAGCCTTCAAGCTCGAGCAATTGAGTCAGCCAGACAGCGTATTGGTCAGCAGTCCGTCGCGCGTCGGTCGCAACGCGCCAACGAGTCTTGATCTCGATGCCGTCAACCAGCGCAAATTTGACATTGGTGTTGCCGACATCAATCGCAAGCAGCATCCGGCAACCCCCTTCAAATCAGAAATACATCGCCTGCATGAATGACACGAAGCGAGCGATCCGCCAAGCGAAGACGCAACCCTCCATCCTGTTCAAGCCCATCGAACAGACCTTCTTGTGACGTTCCGTCCGCAAGGTTGGCGGTCAGCGCAGTCCCGACCGGATGTGCGCCACTGAGCCATGCCTGGCGGACGATGCTCAACCCGACCCCGCGCCACCGTCCAAGCCAATGGGCAAAGGCCTTGGCCAGATCTTCGCAGAAATAGTGCGGATCCGGGGCGTCCCCTCCCAATGCAGACAGGCTGGTTACCGCCTGGTCAAGCCCAACTGGATGAAAGCCCAGATTGGCGCCAACCCCCACGACAACCGCATCGCCGGCGCGTTCAAGGAGAATACCGGCCAGCTTGGCCTCGTTGACCAATATGTCATTCGGCCATTTGATCATGACCGGCATTGTGTCGGGCGCATACGCAAGCATGACTTCGTGCATTGCGACCGCCGCCACTAATGCCAGTGTAGCAGGCGGCGGGTCACGCTGTTGCATGCGCACAAGTGTGCTCGCATACAGATTTCCGATCGGAGAGTGCCAACTTCTGCCCATTCGTCCACGGCCATCGCTTTGGGTGTCCGCGCGTAGCCAGCTGCCTTCCGCCGCACCAGAGGCTGCAAGCGCAAGCATATCGGCATTGGTTGATGCCGTTTGCTCAACTGTCTCGATCATCGAGACTAGAAAAGAGCCTTGGCGGCTGCGGCCGAGGCGTTCCCGAGAAGAGGGATCAACCCATAGCCGAGTACGATAAACGCTGCGGAGGCTGCTATCAGTGCCTTTTCGACACTTGAATCACCTCGGGCATACGGTGTTCCGGGCTCATCGAAATACATCGTCTTGATGATCTTGAGATAATAGAACGCGCCAATCACCGACGCTGCAATTCCAATAGCGGCAAGCGGGAACAGACCGGCCTTCACGGCGGCTTCAAAAACGAGGAACTTCGCCCAGAAACCGAACAGTGGCGGAATGCCAGCGAGCGAGAACATGAAGATCGCAAGCGCGGCAGCAAGACCCTTGTTTGTCTGAGACAAGCCGGAAAGGCTGGAAATCGTTTCGACGGGAACCCCATCCTGGTCACGCATCTGGAGCACACAGAGAAAGCTTCCGAGCGTCATAACCACATAGATTGCCATATAGCTCATGATTGCCGCAACGCCAGCCTCTGTACCCGCCGCAAGGCCAACCAGTGCGAAACCGATATTGTTGATTGAAGAATAAGCGAGAAATCGCTTGATGTTGGTCTGTCCAATCGCTCCCGCCGCACCAAGCACGATCGAAGCGAGAGCCATGAATATGATGATCTGTTGCCAATCATGGCTCGCCGTTCCCATGCCGACGATGCTGACACGGACGAGCATTGCAATCGCCGCGACTTTGGGCGCACTTGCAAAGAAAGCAGTAACAGGGGTCGGAGCACCCTCATATACATCTGGTGTCCACATGTGGAACGGTACGGCAGACACTTTGAAGGCGATACCGGAAAGAAGGAAGACGACGCCGAAAAGTTCCCCCAAACTGACTCCGTCGCCGAGGGCTTTGGCAATGCCGGCATAATCCGTCGTGCCGGAAAAACCGTAAAGCAGCGACATGCCGTAAAGCAGAATTCCTGAGGCCAATGCGCCAAGGACGAAATACTTGAGTCCCGCTTCGGCGGAGCGCGCATCCCGGCGCATAAAGCTCGCCAGCACATAGGCGGCAAGACTCTGCAGTTCCAGGCCAACATAAAGGCTCAACAAATTGGTAGCCGACGCCATCATTCCCATACCGACCGCCGAAAAGAGGATCAGCACGGGATATTCGGCACGCAATCTGTCCTCACGCTCGAACCAGCGCGGGGCGATCAGGATTGAAACAGCTGCTGCAACATAAATAAGGACTTTCGCAAACGCACCAAAGGCGTCGGCAGTATAGAGCCCGTTGAACGCAGAACCGCCCGAGCCGGAAACGCCGGCGAGAGCCAGTCCTGCCGCTGCCAGCAATCCGATTGCCGCCAGGCTGATGAAGCGAGTCGCCTTGTCACCAGCAAAGGCCGCGACAAGCATCAGCGCCGTTGCACCGATCGAGAGAATCAGTTCGGGGGCGGTAAGTGCGAGCGAAGATGTATCAAACATCAATGGGCCTCCCCATTGGCTTTGGCCTTGGGTGTTGGTTTTCCCAAGGTGAGTTGGGCATCACTCGCAGGCGTGGCAGGCGCGATTCTTGCCAAAAGCGTCCCTACATCGGCGCGCATCGGTGCCAGAAAGCTTTCGGGATAAACGCCCATCCAAAGTGTGGCGGCCGCAATAGGCCCAAGCATAACCCATTCGCGCACCCCAAGATCGGGCATCGCAGCGGCATCGGCATTGACACTCTCGCCGAACGCGACCCGGCGATAGAGCCAAAGCATATAGGCTGCACCGAGAATTATGCCTGTCGTCGCGACTGCAGCCACCCAACTGTTCGCATTGTATGCGCCAACCAGCGCCAGGAACTCCCCGACAAAGTTTGCCGTCCCGGGCAGCCCGACACTCGCCATCGTAAAAATCATGAAAAACAGGGCATAGTGAGGCATGTTGTTCGAAAGCCCCCCATAACGGCTGATCTCGCGCGTGTGCAGCCGATCATATATTACACCGACACACAAGAAGAGCGCGCCCGAAACCAATCCATGTGCGAGCATAACGATCAATGCGCCTTCGATACCTTGCCGGTTGAAAGTGAATAGTCCGATCGTAACGAATCCCATATGCGCGACGGATGAATAGGCGATCAGCTTTTTCATATCGCTTTGCACCAACGCGACGAGCGAAGTGTAGACAATCGCGATCATCGACAGGCCAAAAATGATCCAGACCAGTTGGGCTGACGCCTCGGGAAACATCGGAAGCGAAAAGCGAATGAAGCCATATCCGCCCATCTTAAGCAGCACGCCCGCCAGGATGACTGACCCCGCCGTCGGTGCCTGGACGTGTGCGTCCGGCAGCCAGGTGTGTACCGGCCACATTGGCATCTTGACCGCAAAACTAGCAAAAAATGCCAGCCACAGCCACGTCTGGACGTGGGGATCGAAACCATATTCCATCAGCGTCGGGATGTCGGTCGTTCCCGCCGTCACCACCATATACATCATCGCTATCAGCATCAGCACCGAGACGAGCAGGGTGTAGAGGAAGAACTTGTAACTCGCCTTGATCCGATCGGTGCCGCCCCCAATGCCGTTTATCCGGTACATCGGGATCAGGCCGGCTTCGAA
>JANNLW010000299.1:0-4407 GCA_031397145.1 Sphingomonadales bacterium
GCTTTTGCCGATGCGGGATCTGGCGGGTTGGACTTTTCAGCCATTATCAAGACCCTGGGAGCGGAAAAATGACATCACCCCTTCTGATTGTGCAGCAGGGTACGGTGTTGACCGTGACTCTCAACCAGCCCGAGCGGCGAAACCCGATTTCCGACCAGTCGATGGTTGAAGCCTTGTTGTCCGCAATGGCCGATGCCGATGCCGATATCGGTGTGCGGGTTGTGATCATTACAGGGGCGGGCTCGGCCTTTTCATCGGGCGGCGATCTCAAGCAGATGAAGGCCGGATCAGGCCTGCGTGCCCAACTCCCCGCGCAGACCCGTCGGAACTACAAGACCGGAATTCAGAGGCTGCCGCTGGCGTTCCAGGCGCTCGAAGTGCCTGTGATTGCCGCAATCAATGGACCGGCAATCGGAGCGGGCCTCGATTTGGCGACAATGTGTGATATCCGGATTGCGGCAGAGAGCGCCCGGTTCGCTGAGAGCTTCGTCAAGGTGGGCATCGTGCCCGGCGATGGCGGGGCTTGGCTATTACCCCGGATTGTTGGTTTTTCGCGCGCGACTGAACTTGCTTTGACTGGTGAAATGTTCGATGCGCAGACCGCTTTAGCCTATGGCCTCGTTTCGCACGTGGTGCCCGATGACCAGCTAATGGCCAAAGCACAAGAGATCGCTGCCAAGATTTCCGCCAATCCGCCACATGCCGTGCGCATGACCAAAAGGCTCCTGCGCGAGGGCCAGACCGCCACGCTAGGCAACATTCTTGAAATGTCCGCCGCGATGCAGTCGCTGGCACATGCGACCAAGGACAATGATGAGGCGATTGATGCGTTTATCGAAAAGCGCGTGCCGGTGTTTCGCGGCGAATGAATTTCGATCATCTAACGCTTTCGGCGATTCCCGCGACGGATGAAGCCCTTCGCCCGGCCATTCGTGCGCTGATTGATGAACATGTTCAGGCAATGCCGCTTCACAAGCGGGCGCGAACGTGGATGGGCGGGGATGCGATCTTCAGCCGTGCAATGGGGCAAGCCGGGTTCCTAGGGCTCACCCTGCCAAGGAAATATGGCGGCGCTGAGCGCGGACCCCTCGCACGCTTTGTGGTGGTCGAAGAGCTATTGTGCGCGGGTGCACCTGTCGGGATGCACTGGATTGCGGATCGGCAGAGTGCGCTTGTGATCCTCAATTTTGGAACTGAAGAGCAACGCGAACACTATATTCCCCGAGTTTGCAGGGGTGAAATCTTCTTCTGCATCGGCATGAGCGAACCCAATTCCGGTTCGGATCTGGCTTCGGTTCGGACGCGCGCAGAACGGACTGAATCCGGTTGGCGGGTCAATGGCCAGAAAATCTGGACATCAGGTGCGCATCATGCTGACTATATGATCGCGCTGGTGCGGACATCAGGTGACTCCGGGGATCGGCAACGAGGCCTTTCACAGCTTTTGATCGATCTGAAGGCTCCCGGGATTACCATCCGTCCCATAACCGATCTGAATGGCGACCTCGATTTCAATGAAGTCTTTTTCGACAATGTCGAACTGCCCGCCAATGCGCTCCTTGGAGAGGAAGGTTCGGGATGGGATCAGGTCACGGCAGAACTCGCCTTCGAGAGAAGTGGACCAGAACGTATCTATTCGAGCGCCGTCTTGTTCGATGCGTGGGTGCACCATGTGGCGCAGCAAGAGCGGAGTGAGTCACGTGAAAGGCTGGTGGGCAGTCTGACTGCGCAATTGGCTGTGTTGCGCGAATTGTCTGTTGCTGTGACGACGCGGCTTGCGGCCGGTGACCGCCCCGTAGTCGAAGCGTCGCTGGTCAAGGACCTAGGGGCAACATTTGAGCAGTCCGTACCGACCATGATCGCCGATGATCTTGCAAGTCATCCGGACGAGCGAGTTGACGCGGAGCTTTGGCGTGCGATCATGACTGTTACGCACATTGCTCCCGCCTTTTCGTTGCGAGGAGGAACGCGTGAGATACTGCGCGGCATTATTGCTCGCGGTATGGGGCTGCGCTGATGTCTGAGTTTCTCGAACCCTTCGAACGTATGCTCGCGACGATTGCTGGACGCGAGGTTGAATCCGAGTTGCGCTGGCAAGCCATAGAAGACTCCGGTTATCTCGATGCGCTTGTTCCTGAAGCTGCTGGAGGGGCAGGGTTGACGTTAGGAGATGTCGAACCGCTGATAAGGGCGCTTGGTCGACATGCGATAACAGAACCCGTTGCGCAGACGATGGCGGCGCGCGCGCTGCTAGTCGAGCAGGATTCAGTTGCACCAAGCGGCCCCCTGACACTTGCACAAGCCCTGCCTGAAACCATCGATGCGCGGATACTTGGAGCGGTTTTGGCGGCCGCCGAAATGGCGGGCCTTGCCGAAACAATGCTGAAAATGAGCTTGTCATACGCCAATGATCGCGTTCAGTTCGGCAAGCCGATCGGAAAACTGCAGGCGATCCAGCAACAGCTTGCGATCATGGGCGAGCAGGTGCTGATGACGAGGATGGCCGCACAGATTGGCTGCTCACAGGGGCTTAGGCCTATCCGCGAGATTGCTGCCGTCGCGAAACAGGTCGCAAGCGCAGCGGCTCCGCAAATTGCGGCGATCGCGCACGCTGTCCATGGGGCGATCGGTATCACCGAGGAGTATGACCTGCAGTTCTACTCGCGCCGGATACACGCACTGCGCCTTGCGGATGGCTCGGAAAGCTATTGGGCGGGCATTTTGGGCGCGGCAAGGCTTCAGACCGATGGCGAGTCCAGCGTTGACTTTATTCGCGCGCTGCAACGGCTGTGAGGGCGATTTCAGCAAGTTCGGGGCGGCAGATCAACAAGTCTGGAAGGCTTGTATTTGCATTGTTGTAACGCATCGGCGAGCCATCGACACGCGAGACGTGAAGTCCTGCGGCCAATGCGACCGCAGCGGGTGCACAATTGTCCCACTCATATTGGCCACCCGTGTGGAGGTAGATGTCAGCCTCACCGCGGACGACTGCCATGGCCTTTGCCCCGGCTGATCCCATCTGCACCAGTTCGGCGCCGAGTAGTTCGGCGACTTCAATCGCTTCGGCCGCTGGCCGCGTCCGGCTGACGAGCATCCGGAGTGGTGTATTGGGTGACGCGAGGGCTAAAGGACGGCCTGAACTCAGAGTGATATTCAATCCGGGAAGAGCCACCGCGCCAACAGCTGCTGCTCCATCAATTGCCAGCGCGACATGCACCGCCCAATCGGTCCGTCCCTCACCATATTCGCGCGTACCGTCGAGCGGATCGACGATCCAGACGCGCTTGGCAGCGAGGCGGTCATGACTGTCCTTCTCCTCTTCTGAAAGGATCGCATCATTGGGCCGTGCCTTCCGGAGCGACTGCATCAAAAAGGCATTGGCCTGCTCGTCGCCAGCCTTTCCAAGAGCCTTGCCTTCCAACCGGCCTTCTCGCTGAAGCTCCAGCAAAATCTGCCCGGCCTCGGTCGCTAGCCGTTCTGCCAGATGAACATCGGATTCTTTCACTGTCATCCAATCAGCGCTTCAACGATGAGGTCAGCGGCCTGCTCGGGAGAGAGTTTGGTTGTATCAATTCGGACTTCGGGATGGGCGGGCGCCTCATAGGGACTATCGATGCCGGTAAAGTTCTTGAGCTGTCCCGCACGCGCCTTTTTGTAGAGGCCCTTGACGTCGCGCGCTTCGGCTTCGGCGAGTGGGGTGTCGATGAACACTTCGATGAATTCGCCGTCGGGGATCATCGCGCGAACCATTTCGCGCTCGGCACGGAATGGCGAAATGAACGCTGTGATGACGATCAATCCTGAATCCGCCATCAACCGGGCAACCTCGCCCACACGCCGGATATTTTCGATCCGATCGGTTTCGGTAAAGCCGAGATCCTTGTTGAGGCCATGGCGGACATTGTCGCCATCGAGCAGGAACGTATGCCTGTTCATCCGGAAGAGCTTCTTTTCGACCAAATTGGCAATGGTCGATTTGCCTGAGCCCGACAAGCCGGTGAACCAAAGGACCGCCGCCTTCTGGTTCTTGAGTTTGGCATGCATCGCTCGGTCAATATCGACTGCCTGCCAATGAACATTCTGTGCGCGGCGAAGCGAGAAGTTGAGCATGCCGGCGGCGACCGTGCTGTTGGTGAGCTTGTCGATCAGGATGAAACCGCCGAGCGCACGGCTTTCTGCATAGGAGTCAAAAACGATCGGCTTGTCGGTTGCAATCTCCGCCACGCCGATGGCGTTGAGTTCATGCGTCTTGGCGGCCAGATGCTCCATCGTATTCACGTTGACCTGGTATTTGGGCGCATGCACAGTCGCCGAAACCAGTTGCGTGCCTAGTTTAAGCCAATAGGAGCGCCCTGGGATCAGGGCGTCGTCGGACATCCAGACAATATTTGCTTCAAACTGGTCGGC
>JANNLW010000477.1:0-2068 GCA_031397145.1 Sphingomonadales bacterium
GGGTGGTCGGCACACCCGAAAAGGGCCTGGACCCGCAAGGTAACCGTCGGCCCCACCTCGGCAGCATAGTCAATGGTGTGGGACGAGCCCGCCGGAGCTTTGAAATGTGCCGGAGCATGGCGGTCAAGCGCGCACTGCCCATCCCATCCCAACACGGCCAAAAGCGCGGACTGGAGGGCATCGGCACCAATGTCTGACAGGCGTCTTTTTGCCACCAGCAAAGGCAGGAGCCATTGATCGAGCCTCGCGAGAAGGGCCTCGTCTTCCAATGCCGTCAATCCGGCCCATCGCGCGCGCTGACGCAGGTCTCTGGCCGATTGGGGCCATTCTATCATGCCAAGGCCATGTTCCTGGACGCCTCCGGCTAGCGCGGCGATAATGTCTTCGGCGCTGGCCTGTGCATTGTCGGACTTTGAAAGGGTGATTGCCCCTAGCCTTTTTCCGCTGGTCGTCCGGACGCTTCCGGTGCCACGATCGAAACCGATACTGACTCCGCTTTCAATCCTGTCCGCGAAAAGAACTTCGACCTGCGCGCTTTCGATCGCCACTGCTGATAGAATGCGCGCACCCGAAGCCGCACCCTGAATGTCGGCAACCGCAAGCCATTCGTTGCGCGCAAGGGGTTGGGTCGGGCCCAACCTGAATCCGCGCCCCCCCGAGCTCGCCCAATACTCGCCGCTTTCATCGCGGCGTTTGGCGAGTCGATCGGGATACGCAAGGGCAATGCATGCCGCGATATCGCCTCCTCCTCCTTTCTGGCCATCAACGATCTTCGCCCATCTTTTTGCCAGTTCCCTCGCGGCCTCTGCACGACGGCCGCTCTCGCGCCGCCATCGCTCCAGACGAACCGACAGGTCTGCGTCGTTTCCCCCGAGCCCGGGCTCGGAAAGAAGCACGGCAATTTCGGCGGCAAGCGAGCCGATTCCCTTTCCGGCAGCAAGGATAAGCATATGGGCAAGGCGTGGAGGCAGGGGCAGCGCGGCAATCGCCCGACCGTGCACCGTCGGACGTCCAGTGTCATCAAGCGCACCCAGCGCACCAAGTCTCTTGCGCGCTTCCGACAGTGCTGACGGCGATGGCGGGTCAAGCCACCGCAGCGTTGCCGGGTCGCTGATTCCCCATAGCGCGCAATCGAGGAGCAGCGCGGAAAGATCAGCCTCCAGAATTTCGGGAGGATCAAATCGCAACAGTCCGCCGGTCGCCGACTCTTCCCACAGACGATAAGCTACGCCCGGCCCTTGCCGCGCAGCGCGACCTGCCCGCTGGATGGCGGCGGCCTGGCTCACTCGCTCGGTCACCAGCCGAGTCGCGCCCGCCGCATGATCATAACGCGCACGGCGTGCAAGGCCACTGTCCACCACGATCCGCACACCGTCGATCGTGAGGCTGGTCTCGGCAATGCTGGTGGCCAGGATGACCTTGCGGTGCGTGCCTTTGCGAATTGCCGCATGCTGTTCGGCTGGATCGACTCTCCCATGCAGACGATGGATTTCGGCCGAGATGCCATCCAGCCGTTCTGCAGTGCGTCCAATCTCTCCAACGCCGGGAAGGAAAGCCAGGACATCGCCGCTCTCTTCGGCCAAGGCCTGACGAATGGCTGCAGCCACCCCGTCCTCGATCCGTGTCTCTCCCCGGCGACCAATATGTTTGAGGGCAAGCGCGTAGGTGCGCCCCTGACTTTCGAACGCGGGCGCGTCCATCAAGGTCGTAAAACCCTCTCCATCGAGCGTGGCTGACATGGCAACCAGACGGAGATCGGGTCTGAGCGCAGACTGCGCATCAAGTGCCAGGGCCAAACCGAAATCGCTATCGAGACTGCGTTCATGTACTTCGTCGAAAAGTACTGCGGACACGCCTTCCAGTTCGGGATCGGCCTGAATGCGATTGCGGAAAATGCCTTCGGTCAGAACAAGAATGCGCGTCTGCGCCGATTGGCGTGAATCGAGACGTGTCGCATATCCGATTCTTCCCCCCACTGCCTCTCCGGCGAGTTCGGCCATACGCTCTGCAGCGGCGCGCGCGGCAAGGCGGCGAGGCGAGAGCAGGAGAATCTGTCCGTTGCACCAGG
>JANNLW010000012.1:0-1467 GCA_031397145.1 Sphingomonadales bacterium
GGCGTGCCGCTGGTCACAATCGTGATCCGGCTGATCGAATCGTCAGCAGTAATGTCGGCCACGGTCAGGCTCTCGATATTATACCCGCGCGCCGTGAACATGCCCGCGATCCGCGCAAGAACGCCCGGTTCGTTCGACACGGTGACGGAGAGCGTATGCCGCTCATGCTGGCCTTCCTTGATCCGCATCAGACCAGCGCCTTCGCCTCATCGGACATTTCGCCCGACACTTTTTCGTCGCCCAGGATCATGTCGACATGGCTGGCACCCGACGGGATCATCGGGAAGCAGTTGGCGAGCTTGGCGACCATGCAGTCGACGATTACCGGCCCGTCATGATCGAGCATCGCCTTGATCCCGGCCTCGAGATCGTCCGGATCCTCGATGCGGATGCCCTGCCAGCCATAGGCTTCGCCCAGCTTGACAAAGTCAGGCAGCGAGTCCGAATAGCTTTCCGAATAGCGGCTCGAATAGGTCAGCTCCTGCCACTGGCGGACCATCCCCATATATTCATTGTTGAGGATGAAGATCTTGACCGGCAGGCGGTATTGCGTCGCTGTGCCAAGCTCCTGGATGTTCATCTGGATTGATGCTTCGCCTGCAATATCGATGACCAGCGCATTGGGGTTGCCCATCTGTGCGCCGATCGCGGCAGGCAATCCATAGCCCATCGTCCCGAGCCCGCCCGACGTCAGCCATTTGTTGGGACTTTCGAAATCGAAATGCTGCGCGGCCCACATCTGATGCTGGCCGACTTCGGTCGTGATGATCGGCGCCTTCTTGTGGGTCGCTTCCCACAATTTGCGGACCGCCAACTGCGGCATGATTTCCGATTTGGATACCGGGTAGGAAAGCGACTTCTTTTCGCGCCACCCCTCTATCCGCTTCCACCAACCGGAAAGATCCTGCTTTTGGTGCTGGCGGCCTTTCCATATCTTGACCATGTCCTCGATCACCCGACCGACGTCGCCGACAATACCGACATCGACAGGAACGACCTTGTTGATCGAACTGCGATCGATATCGACATGGATCTTGCGTGCCTTGGGGGCAAAGGCATCAAGGCGACCGGTCACGCGGTCATCGAACCGCGCGCCGAGGCAGACGATCAGGTCCGCCTGGTTCATTGCCCAATTGGCCTCATACGTACCGTGCATGCCGAGCATGCCGAGCCACTGGTCGCTTGAGGCCGGGAAGGCACCAAGCCCCATCAGCGTCGATGTGACTGGCGCACCAGTAATGCGTGCCAGTTCACGCAGCACCTGGGCTGCACCCGGCCCGGCATTGATCACCCCGCCACCGGTGTAAAGGATCGGGCGTTCGGCCGCAGCGAGCATCTCGACCGCCGTTTCGATCAGCTTGATGTCGCCCTTGACCTGGGGTTTATAGCTCTGGTGATTGATCGGGCCCGGCTTGGAATAGCGCGCAGTCGCAACCTGGACGTCCTTGGGGATGTCGATGACCACCG
>JANNLW010000037.1:0-1364 GCA_031397145.1 Sphingomonadales bacterium
GGCTGGAACTGGGCAAGCTCTCCAGCGACCGGCCCGAGTGACTCGATCAATGGCTTTGCATCTTCGTCTTCATTGATGAAGATCCAACCACCCAGGGTCTCGCACCGAACCGAAATGAGGGATCTGCAAGAGAAATCAAAGTCGACAAAATCGCGCTTGTCGCGAACGGCGGTCAACTCTCCTTGAAGCGTATAACTCCACCCGTGATAGCCGCAGACAAAGCCCCGTGACTGGCCGGCATCTTCCTTCACAAGGGGCCCACCGCGATGACGGCATGTATTGTAAAAGGCGCGAATTGAACCGGTCAAATCGCGAACGATCAAGATTGGTGACCCTGTATTTCTCGTCAGGAACCAGCTTCCCGGCTCCGGCAATTGGTCTTCGTGTCCTCCGTAAAGCCAGCTCCGCTTCCAAAGCCCTTCTTGCTCGAGCGAAAGGAATTCAGGATCAACATATCGGCCGGCAGGAATGTCCGAAAGTTTTGGAAATCCCTGAGGCGGCGCAACGCGCGCTGTCTCGAAATTCATTTGGTCTTTAACCCGCTCGGTCACCGCTGCGTCCAATGCCGCACTCCTTCAAACCCTCGACTGACATGTTTAGCGTTTGAAAAACAAAAAACAATCATGCTTGTCTTTTTTATCGCGTCCAATCGGTAATCCGGTTAACAGCGAAACGGCAGAAGCAGGAAGCGAAAATGGACTTCAAGCTAACCGAAGAACAAATGCAGCTACAAAAACATGGGCAGTCATTTGGGAGTGCAGACTTGCTAGTCGATACGGTCGAATTCAAACACGACGCCCATCGATCTGATCATGCTTTGATCGCGCAGTTTGACGAGGGGCAATAGACTTGATTTCGATCATCGCAGAGGCTGATTTGCCGATTGGTACCAACCGCGCCTTTGAAGTGAGCGGCGAGTCCATTCTGATTGCTCGGACTGCACACGGCGTTTTTGCGATCGAGAATCGATGCAGCCACGCTTTTCAGACGCTTGAGGGAGGAAAGATGAAGGCGGTGCACATATTTTGCCCGCTCCATGGCGTTCGCTTCGACATGCGCGACGGATGTCCATCCGGCACGCTGACAGACAAGCCCATCCGGACTTGGCGAGTATCGATAGTCGATGGAATGATCGTGATTGGCGGCGAGCCCTCATGAAGCGATTGTTGCATATCCAGGCGAGCCCAAGAGGTTCCCGGTCAAGGTCGGGTGCGATTGGCCTCCATTTTCTGGAGAGGCTGCAAGCCAGATTGGAAGATCTGGACATTGCGACATTGAATGTCTTTGACGCGGACCTTCCAGCCTTTGATCGCACCGCAATCGAGGGACGTTATGGACTGCTGGTTGGCAAACCCGTGCCGCCC
>JANNLW010000043.1:0-20390 GCA_031397145.1 Sphingomonadales bacterium
CCGGGGGGCCCGTCGGTTTCGTCAACAAGGCGTTCGGACGAACGCCGAGTTTTCTTATCGGATTCAGCTATTGGGTCTCGATCTTGACTGCGAACGTGACGATAGCGGTTGCCGCGATCAGCTATCTGAGCGTGTTCATCCCTGCGCTCGGCCGATATTCCGCCATCTCGTCGGTCGCGTTGATCTGGATTGTCACGGCCATCAACCTGCGCGGCGCCCGCGCAGCAGGCGGCTTTCAGCTGGTCACGCTGATGATCAAGCTGGTGCCGTTGATCGCGGTGATCATCCTTATCGGAATCGTGCTGGGTCGGGAGGGCCCATCCGCCATCGCACCGCTTCCGGCCGAGGGGCTCTCGCTCTCAGCCGTGAGCGGATCGGCGATCCTGACACTATGGGCACTCTTGGGCTTTGAATCGGCCAGCGTCGCAGCAGACAAGGTCGATAACGCCGCCAGGACGATCCCGCGGGCGACGATGGTGGGAACGCTGGCAACGGGCGCGTTATACCTGATCGTTTGTTCGGGGATCGCGCTCATGCTCCCGGCATCGGCCGTGGCCCATTCGGATGCCCCTTTTGCCGTATTCGTCGAAACGTACTGGGCACGCGAACCGGCCTTGCTTGTTGCCCTGTTTGCCGCTGTCAGCGCGATCGGCGCGCTTAACGGCTGGTGCCTGATGCAAGGAGAGGTTCCCGCCGCAATGGCCCGGCGCGGATTGCTTCCCGCTTGGCTGGCGGGTGAAACGCCGCGCGGCGTCCCTGCCCGGTCGCTCGTCCTGTCGAGCGTTCTGGCCACCGCCTTCGTCCTGATCAACAGCAGCAAGTCGACCGGAGACCTGTTCACCTTCATGGCGACAGTTTCGACGTCTTCGACGCTCTGGCTGTATCTTGCGTGTGCTGCGTCTGCCTTGCGGCTCAAGGTCGCCACACCGGTTGCCGCACTTGGGGTAGGCTATGCGTTGTGGACGCTGTGGGGCGCGGGACTCGATATCAGTGCGATGACACTGATCCTCATGGTCGCCGGCCTGCCCCTCTATTTCTGGGCCGTGCGGTCACCCGCGGCGCAGCAACCGGCCGAATAGGCTTGTGTCGGCAATCACTTCGCGCGCCGCGTTATGGCCGGGAGCCCCCGTCACGCCGCCGCCCGGATGGGTGCCCGCGCCGCACATGTAGAGCCCCTTGAACGGCCCACGATAGGAACCGTGCCCCAGAACCGGTCGCGCCGACCAGAGCTGGTCGAGCGACATGTTGCCGTGCATGATGTCTCCACCGACAAGGCCGAATTTTCGTTCCAACCCCTTGGGCGAAAGTATCATCTGCCCCAGAATCGAGGCGCGGAAACCCGGCGCGTGGCGTTCGACCGTGTCGATGATCGTATCGGCAGCCGCCCCTTCCTCCGCATCCCAGTCCCGAGCGCTTCCGTCTTCATTGGCGGGCAGTTCGGGCGCGAATTGCTGGCAGAACAGGCTCGCGACATGCTGTCCGGGCGGGGCGAGGCTGTCATCGATGATCGACGGAATCAGCATCTCGACAATTGGCGCCTTTGACCAGCCATGGGCCTTCGCGTCGGCAAAAGCGCGATCCATATAGTCAAGCGTGGGGGCGAGGATGATGCCCGACTGGTGATGCTCTCCCGGTTCGGGCAGGCAGATGAAGCGCGGGAGTTCGGACAGCGCGACATTCATCCTGAACGTCCCTGAACCGGCCTTGAAGCCGCGGATGCGGCGCTTGAATTCGTCGGTCAGGTCGCCGTCTGCGAACATCCGTTCGTAGAGCAGCTTAGGCCCGACATTAGCGATTACGCGCTCGGCGGCGATCTCCTCACCACTTTCGAGCCGCACACCTGCAACCTTGCCGCCATCGAGCAGAACGCGCGATACGGGCGCCTCAAGACTGATCTCGACGCCCGCCGCGACGCACACCTTGGCCATTGCCTGCGTGATCGCGCCCATACCTCCGACGGCATGCCCCCAGGCGCCTTTCTTGCCGTTCACTTCGCCGAAGACGTGGTGGAGCAGCACATAGGCGCTTCCCGGAGTATCGGGACTGGCATAATTGCCGACGACCGCGTCGAACCCGAATGCCGCCTTGACGGCTTCGCTTTCGAACCAACTGTCGAGCAGTGTGCGCGCACTCTTGGTGAAGAGGTCGAGAACGTCGCGTTGCTTGGTCAGCGGAAGTTTGGCCAGCGCCCTGCCCTGCATGGCCGCATCGATCAATGTCTTGATCCCGTCACCCAGATTGGGCGGAGACTTCATCGCCAGATCGCGCAACACATCAGCGACGGATTCAAGGGACTCATAATAGTCTGGCAGGATGCGGGCATCATGTTCGGAAAACTTGCGGAATTCGGCCTGTGTCCGCTCCAGTCCGCCGCCGAGCTTCAGATAGCCGCCGTCATCTTGCGGCAGGAAGTTGGAGATCGGCCGCTCGATGACGCGATAGCCATGATCGACCAACTTCATGTCCGTGATCACTTTGGGCTGGAGCAGGCTGACGGTGTAGCTTGCCACCGAGTTTCGGAAACCGGGATGGAATTCTTCGGTGACTGCCGCCCCGCCGACGGTATCACGCCGTTCCACGATCCGCACCTTGAGCCCCGCCCGAGCGAGGTAAAAGGCGCAGACAAGGCCATTATGGCCCGCTCCGATGATGACGGCATCATATTTCATCGAGCGCTCCCATAGCCGGCCGGTTTCGTGTCATTCCGCGCTTCAGGCAGGAGCGTGCGCAACTTGCGCGCAAAGCTGCGCAGGCAAACCTCGCTTTCGCCAAGCGGTCCCGGCGAATAGCTGCTGCTCGCCATCCCGGCCTGAACGCGGGCAATCAAGACTGTGTCTTCAGTATTGACCTGGCGGTTGATCCGCCAGTTCAGGTATCGCGCTACCTTCATCTCGCGCCGATCATCGCTCAGCGCATAGCTGATCTCGCGGATCAGCGTCTCGGTCGCGGAAACCGGGAGGAATTGCATGAAATCGACCTGATCGGGGTAGATATCGAACGCCACATTCGGCCAGAGCTTAAAATAGAGCCAGTGTCGCTGCCTGTTCTCGGGCAGGTGGTCCACGCGTGGCAGGAATTTCTGATAGGCACGTTCTGAAAGATTGGCCGAGGGCCGCTCGACAAGATCGCCCCACATCCGGTCGACATGCGCGTTCGCCTCAATGCCATATCCGCGCCCGAACAGGCGGGTCAGTCCCGGATGGGCTATCGGAATGTGAAGTCCGTCCGAATAATTGTCTGCGACGTTCTTCCAATTGACCGGGCGTGGTCGCAGCGTAACGCGACCGATCGCCGCCATCTCTTCAAACCGATACGGTGCAATCATGGCCGCGTAGGGGGACATCATCTCAACAACCGATGGTCCACCGCTTTCGAGACGGACGAAGATGAAGCCCTGCCAGATTTCCATTTCGACTGGCTTGAGGCCCAGCGCACTCATGTCCAGTCCCGCATAGTCGCGCTTGCCCGGAACACCGGTCAGGCGGCCGTCCTTCTCATAGGTCCACCCGTGATAGGGGCAAACGAGCTTGTGAGCGCAGCCCGCCGAACCGTCCACCAAACGCGAGGCGCGGTGACGGCAGACATTGTGGAAGGCGCGGACGTCAAGGTCGTCACCGCGGATCACCATCACGCTTTCGCCCAGATATTCCAGGCTTTGCCAGTCCCCCGCGGCAGCAATATCGTTGACATGACAGACAATCTGCCAGCTCGGACGAATGACAGCGTCCATTTCGGCCGCGAAAAAATCTGGATCGCGATAGATCCAGCCAGGCAGGCTCATGTCGTCGAGCGGGTCAGAGTTTGTGAGGACGGTTTTCATCGTGGTTGCCATTGGAGAATCCTTGCTATACGATCGTATAACTAGGAAATGAACCAGAGGCAATCCTTCATCCGCGCCGAACCCGATGCGCGCCGCCAGAGCCTTGTCGAAGCCTGTGCGCGCAGTCTTGCCGTGCGCGGCGTCAGCGGCACGTCCGTACGCGCCATCTGCACAGAGGCAGGCGTTTCCCCCGGCCTGCTCCGCCATTATTTCAGCGGTATCGACGCACTGGTTGCCGAAACTTATCGCTGGACCGGCGCGCGTGTTTCGCGCGCGCTGGAAGAGGCCATTGCGCTTGCCCCTGCGACACCGCGTGCCCGTTTGCTTGCCTATCTGACAGCAAGCTTTCGTCCGCCTATTGCGAGCCCCGACCTGCTCGCGACCTGGCTTGCGTTCTGGAGCCTCACCAAGACCGATCCCGTCATCGCAGCGGTCCATAAGGAAATTTATCGCGATTATCGCAGGGATCTCGAAGCTCTGATCGCTGCGCTCGATCCCAAGGCTCGCAACCATCGCCTGACAGCCGTTGCCCTGACTGCGCTGGTCGATGGCCTGTGGCTCGAACTCAGCCTTGGGTCGGCGCCCTTTACTCCGGATGAGGCCGCGCAGTTGGCAGAGCGTTGGCTCGATTCATTGCTGGGCTGACGTCTACGGAAACTTGTGATAACAACCAGCCAAACAAGCAGGAGATTCGTGCCATGGCCACCGCAGCAATGCCCGCAAATGATGACCATATCCGCAGTGCGGTCAGCGAGGACGAGTGGGCCATTCGTGTCGATCTTGCGGCTGCCTATCGGCTTGTTGCGCTCTATGGCTGGGACGACCTCATCTTCACGCATCTCTCGGCTCGCATTCCTGGGCCGGAGCATCATTTCCTGATCAACCCCTATGACATGATGTTCGAAGAGATCACTGCGTCATCGCTCGTCAAGATCGACGTTGAGGGCCAACCCGTGGTGCCGACCTCGCATCCTGTGAACCCGGCCGGCTTCACCATCCATTCGGCGATCCACATGGCGCGCGACGATGCCCATGCCGTCATGCATCTCCATACACCCGCCGGACAGGCGGTCAGCGCAATGGCCGAAGGACTGCTGCCGCATACCCAGACTGCGATGATCGCGCGGCACAATGTCGCCTATCACGAGTATGAAGGGATCGCGACTGATCTGGAGGAACGCGAACGGCTCGTCGAGGACCTAGGCGATAAACATGCCATGATCCTGCGCAATCATGGCACGCTGGCCGTCGGGCAGACCGTGGCGGATTGCTTCCTGAGGCTCTATTTCCTCGAACGCGCCTGCGATGCGCAGGTAAAGATGCTTTCTGCCGGTCGCGAGAATCTTTGCAATCCGCCGCAAGGCACGCCGGAAAAGGTCAAGACCCAATCGACCGGCGAAGGCATGGCGGTTGTGTCCCAACGGCTTGCCTGGCCGGCGCTTTTGCGAAAGCTCGACCGGACTGATGCTTCATTCCGGGATTAGCCCAATAGGCTGAGTATAAGTCCGATCAGCGTGAACTGCAGCGTGAAATAACCGCCATTGATGAGGAACAGGCCAAGCGGCTTGCGCTCGAACAGATAGTTGATTCCAAGGCCTGCCGCGACCCAGCACAGGCCAGCCGAAAAGCCCGCTCCGAGACCGAACATCAGTGCCGGTTTTGGCCCGAGAAACATCGAGAACACAAAGGCAGCAATCAGCGAAAGCAGAAAAGCCCCGCCGAAAATCAAGGGCATCGAACCTGATTTGAGCTGTTCTTCGTTCAGGCCCGCCAGCTTCATCCAGCGTGTGGCGAACAGGATCGGCGAATACCAGATCCCCCCAAGTACGAGCGACGATGCTCCTGCCGCGATCACGGCCAACCAGCTGATTTCCATTTCCTGCTCCTCTTCCTATGATTCAACGTCAAGCATCTCGGCCTTCGCCATGGCCTCGAGCATGTTGATATGTTCACGCAACACAGCGATGTTCCGGTCAAAATAGCCAAGGTCGCGATAGGTACGCGCCTGCATCACGGCGCCTTCCATGACGGTCAGTATATATTCGGCAAGCGCCGCGCGATCAGTGTTGCTCGGCAATCGATCAACGGCTGAATCAAGGCAGCGTTCGACGGCATTCGACCAGTTGTAGAAATTGGCGGCGAGCAATTCGCGGACCTTGGGATCAGGCTCGTGTATCTCGAGCGCGATATTCCCGATCGGGCAGCCGTAAGTACAGTCTGTCGTGATCAACTGGACCCGGTATCCATTCAGCAACGCAAAGATCCGGTCTATCGGATCATCTACTCCTTCCCAATTGGGCTTCAGAAGCCAATCATCAAATCCGACGCGGTAGAGCTCCAGCACACCAACGAGAACATCCTGCTTGCCCGGAAAGAAATGATAAAGGCTGCCACTGTGCACCTGACTGCGGCTCAATATGTCCGCAATCGACGTCGAGCCAAATCCCTTTTCCCAGAAAAGCTCCATTGCGGTCATCAGAATACGGGTTCGCGTATCAGTGTTCACTATTAGGCTCCAGACTCACTTGATTGATCAATCAACCAAGACTAGAAGTCAAGAGCGGAGGCAAAATTTTCAATCTCGGGTGAGAAGGAGAAATGTATGAAGCTCAGGATAAAAGCGACCCTGCTGGGCGCCGCAATCGCCAGCACGACATTGCCTGCACACGGCAAGGTCGTGGCGACAGATGATCGCGGCTTTGCCATAGCGCATTCGGGCGAAGTGAAGGCAGCGCCAGAGATTGTCTGGGCGCAGCTCGTACATCCCGAGACATGGTGGAACAAGGATCACAGCTGGTCAGGAGACACAGCGAATTTCTCGATGACTCCGGTGGCAGGTGGATGCTTTTGCGAGAAACTTCCGGATGCAGGATTCGTCGAACACGCCCGCATTATCTTTGTCGCGCCGTCCAAAATGCTTCGCCTGTCCGGCGCGCTCGGCCCCTTGCAGGGTGAGGCATTGACCGGAACATTGACGGTGACAATCAAGGCCGGAACGAGCGGAGCAAGTGTTGTCAGTTTTGACTATGTGGTCGGCGGCTATTCGCGATTTCCATTGAAGGAAATTGCGCCCGCGGTGGATGCAGTACTCGCCGAACAACATCGCCGATTGTTGAAACTGGTCACAACTGGCAAGCCCGAATAAGGACCGTCCGCAGGCATTGCTCGTCCCGAACGCAGACGCCAAAAAGATTAATCATGCGTCGCCCGCCATGATTTCTGCATTGCCGCGTGCCGGGTGTTTTGGAGTGCAGGTGCTGTAATAGGAGGCGACCTTCTCCATGTCCTTGGCATAGTCGCCTGTGGGCCATATCGCCGGCCCAAGCGCGACAACCTTGCGTCGATAGTCCATCATTCCGCAAACCAGCGGAACTTTTGCGCTCATCGCAATATGATAAAAACCCGTCCGCCATTGCCTGACCTTGCCACGTGTCCCTTCTGGCGCAATCGTCAGCATGAATTCCGCGCGCTTCGCAAATTCGGCGACCATCAGGTCCACATAGTTGCCCGATTTGCCGCGATCGACCGCAATGCCTCCCATTTCGCGCATCATCCGCCGAAACGGCCAGCGAAAGAGTGATTTCTTGCCCATGAAGGACAGATTGAGATTCAGGCCCTCTGCTGCGCCGATAAAATAGACAAAATCCCAGTTGCTCGTATGTGGTGCTGCAATCACCACGAATTTGCGTGGCTCGATCGCTTTGCCCTCAACCGCCCAACCCTGCCGCCTGAACCATTTGTCGATTGCCGCAGTCAACATCCGTGCTGCCCAGCCCTTGCGCTCCATGCTGTTCGTCTCCGCTTTAAGGAACAGCATAGCCGGGATGGCGGATGTGGCAACCTGACGAAAAGGCTACTATAGATTCTTGAAGGCTTGCTCGACTTGCTTGATCTGTTCGGCGGACATATCGGCGCCAGAAGCGTCTATCCCGGCGGAAGCGTCATTGCCTTGTTCCGGAGCGACTCCCACATATTCGACCGCCATCCAACAAATACCGGCAGCCCAAAGAAGTGCCATCCACCGACTTTTGAAGATCCAGGAGTAGCGGAAAAAGGGGAGCATGGCCGTGATATACGCCTTGAGCGTTAACGAACCGTGCTGGCCGACGTTCCCCGTTCAATGGGCCTTTACCGACAGCTGCGCTTACGTGCGACCTCCCGGCCGATCAAGGCACCGGCCGCTGCGCCGAGTATTGTTCCCGTCGCACGCTCACCGCGCGTATCGATCGCACGACCAACCAAGGCTCCGCCTGCAGCGCCGATGACCAATCCAACCGTTCCGTCGGACTTGCGACAATAGGTGCGGCCATCCCGGCCCCGCCATTCACTATACTGATATTTTTTTGCAGCAGCGGGAGCGGCGGGCAAAATCAGGGCAGGTGCCATGATTGCTGCCATGGCTGAAAGTGTAACGAGTTTGCGCATCGTCTGGAATCCCATTCTGTTTGCCGGATCCTTACACCATGGCGCGAAGAAGATGAACCTGCGCATAACCCCGTCAATCGGTTCATCGCCTCCTTGGCACTGTCTACCCGCAGACCTCACAAGCCGTTGCCTTTTTCCCGGAGCTTCACTGGTCGAAAAATGCCGCTATTTGGTCGGCCCGACGTTGATCGACACGCCTGGTACGTCATGACCTCCCGATGCTGAAATCCGCGATTGCCCTTGCAGCCTTTCTGTATACGGCAATCGCGCATGCCGAACCGGTAACGGTTGCGCCGGGCATCACACTCGTTCCCGGAGCGAGCCCGGCAGGACGACAGCCTGATGGCAACAGCATCCTGATCGAAGCGCCAAAGGGCCTGATCCTGATCGATACCGGACGCCATACGGCACATCAGGACGTCATCATTGCCTTTGCCAAAAGGCGCGAGCGCCCAATCGCTGCGATCATCAATACCCATTGGCATCTCGATCATAGCGGTGGCAACGCAGAAATTCTCGCCGCGTTTCCAAATATTCCAGTCTATGCGAGCCACGCGATTGATGGTGCCTTGAGAGGCTTTTTGCTCAGGAGCCGCGCAGATGGCGAGGCCTATGTCAAATCCGGTGAAGCGTCAGCGGAAATGGCCTCCGATATTGCGCTCGACGTGGCCGCGGTTGACGATCCGGCTTCGCTGAGACCGACGTTCCCGATTACCAAAAACAAGGCGATGAAGATTGCCGGGCGAAACATCGATATTCACATCGCGCCATTCGCCGCAACTGAAGGCGATATATGGATTCTGGACCGCAAAACCGGCGTACTTGTCGCAGGCGATCTGGTCGTCGCGGCAGCCCCCTATCTCGACACGGCATGCACAGACGGGTGGCGCAAGGCGCTCGACACAATTGCCCAAGTGAACTTCCGCATTCTGGTGCCCGGCCATGGCGATCCGATGACCAAGTCCCGGTTTCTCGATTGGCGCATCGCGTTCAATAATCTGATCGATTGCGCAGACCGAGACACGCCCAAGACCGACTGTATCGCCGGATGGAAACACGATGCAGCAGCGTTCATTCCGGCTGACGAACGGGAGATTGACGGGCTGATCGATTACTATCTCGATTCACGGTTACGAGCGCCGCCAGAGGAACGGACGCGATACTGCCGTCCGCAATAGCACTTAGCGCCAGCGGAGATTTTCGCGCGTGAGATCGGCAATCGATCTGGCCCCCATCAACCGCATATCGCGCTCGATCTCGGCCCGCAGCAGGCTCACCGCACGGGCGACGCCGGGTTGGCCGGCCGCCGCCAGCGCATACAGGTAAAGCCGTCCGCCCGAACAGGCCTTGGCACCGACACTGAGTGCCTTGAGCACATGGGTTCCACGCATGATGCCGCCGTCACAGATCACGTCAAGCTTGTCGCCGACTGCGTCGACGATTTCGGCCAGCTGGTCGAATGGGGCACGACTTCCATCAAGTTGGCGGCCACCGTGGTTCGAAACCATGATTGCCGTGGCACCGATATCGACCGCTTTGCGCGCGTCCCCCACTGACATCACACCCTTGAGGCAAAATTCGCCGCCCCAGTCTGCGCGGATCTTTTCGACCATTTTCCAGTCCATCGACCGATCGAGGACGGTATCGAAATAATTTCCGATCGAGATCGGCTCGCTCGTACCTTCCGAGTAATGGTCCTTGAGGTTGGAAAGTTCAAACTGCGTCCGGAAGAAATAGTTGAATGCCCAGGCCGGATGGAGTGCAAAGCTCATAACGCTTGCAGGGGTGAGCCGAACCGGCGACGTGAAACCAGTGCGCAGATCACGCTCGCGACGGCCCGCTACTATCGTGTCGACAGTCAGCGTCAGGGCATCGAAGCGGGCGGCCTTGCACCGCTCGATCAGCGCCGCATTCAGCCCCTTGTCCTTGTGAATATAGAGCTGGAACATCTTGGGCGCCGTCACTGTCCGCGCGATTTCCTCAATGCTGATCGTCGCGAGCGAGGATATGCCAAAGAATGTCCCGTTCGCCTGTGCGACAGCACCAACGGCCGCTTCGCCGTCGCGGTGGAACATCCGCTGGAGCGCGGTTGGAGACAGGAAGAGCGGCATATCCAGCTTGCGTCCCAAAACCGTCACCGAGGTATCGATTTCCTCAACGCCGACAAGAACGTTGGGAACAAGGTCGCAACTGTCATACGAATCACGGTTGCGCCGGCGCGTTACTTCATCATCAGCGGCACCGTCGATATAATGGAACACCGGCCCGGGCAGCTTGCGCCGGGCCAGTGTCCTGAAATCATCAATGTTATGGCAATCAGACAGACGCATCGGTTTCCCCTTTGCGCCTGTCCTTAGACTGCGATGAAGCGAAGGTTAAGCCGCCTTGCGCGCCTCAACTCCGGCATCATCAATCGCCGCAACGGTCGCGCCGCCAATGGCAATCTTGCGCGGCTTCATCGCCTCGGGCACTTCTCGCACCAGTTCGACAGCAAGCAAGCCATTGGTCAGGGAGGCTCCCGTCACGCGGACATGATCGGCGAGCTGGAAGCGTCTTTCAAAGGCGCGGTTCGCAATGCCACGGTGGAGGAAGCGTCCGCCATCATCATTGGCCGCACCCTCTGCCTTTTGCCCCGACACAATGAGCAGGTTCTGCTGGGCCGTCAGTTCGATTTCCTCTTCAGCAAATCCGGCAATCGCGAGCGTGATCCGGTAGGAATCCTCGCCCGTCTTTTCGATGTCATAAGGCGGGTAGTTAGTGCCGCCAGTATCCCCGCGCGCACCCGCTTCTAGCGTGTCAAACAATCGGTCGAAGCCAACGGTTGAGCGACGATAGGGGGAAAAATCAAATACGGTTCTCATGTCAAAATGTCCTTTCAAAGCAACATTGGGTTGAGCGGTTCGATCACCACCCACCGGACCCGCAAAGGCATCCGGCAACCAAGAGGTAGGAAAGGGCATTCATCATACAAGATGTGTTATGTAAAATATTATCAAGAAGACTGCGCGCAATTGGCCACGTTTGCCCCGTTCGAACAAACGTGGTGTTCTTTGCGGCAGGTTCAAGGGAGCGGTGAACATGGTCGCTTTGTTGTCCCGCTGACTTGTACCCGACAGTTTGATCCCGATTGTCGTCAATACCAGGCACGCATTGCCTGCAACGGCACGGGCGCTGATCTATATTACTCTGGTGCAAGTTGACCCCGTCCTGCTCATCGGGTGCATCGTTGCGCTGGTGGGTTGTGGCCGTTGTTCTATGTACCGCAGCGGCTATGGCGCGCTCAGCGCTCCAACGTAACGAAAACCCTTCTTGACGATGAAGCGTGCATTATATACGATGAATTGAATAGGTACGGAGCGCTGAGATGACCAATGAAGCTACGCCGGTATTCAATCCGGAACGCCGAGAACGGACTCCAGGCGGAAAACTCCTGCTTGCGATCCTTGTCGGGTTCCTGCTCTCGATCCCGCTCTTTTCCGTCTACCTCATGAACTATGACCGCCAATCGCGGTCGGAAACGGCACAGACTTCAATTGCCGAAGGCTGGGGCGGGCCTCAGACCATTGCTGGGCCTGTGCTCGTCATTCCCTATCAGGCGCAAACCACGGAAACTGTCGAGGAAGGTGGCAAGCAGGTCACCAAGACCCGCCTTGTCTGGCGCGAACTGACACTGGCTCCCGAGGTCGCCATGATCGATTCGAACCTCAAGCCCGAGCGCCGCCAGCGCTCAATCTATGAAGCTGTGGTTTATGAGGCCGCGATAAAGGGAAATGCCCGCTTTGCCTTGCCAACCGACTTGGCCCGTTTTGGCGTCGCTACCAATGCGCTCGCGCTGGACCGTGCCGAATTGCGCTTCGGTCTGTCCGACACGCGTGGCTTGTTCGGTCCGCCTCCGTCGGTCAGCATTGGCGGGAAACCCCTTATACTACAGACCGGCAACGGCCTGCCGTCTACAAACGGAGCAGGCTTTTATGCGTGGGTCGATGCATCAGCTCTGCTCAGCGCCCCTATCTCGACAGACTTCAACTATGCATTTCGCGGAAATGCTTGGCTGACCCTCAGTCCGCGCGCCGGCGACACAACCTGGACAGTTACTTCAAGCTGGCCAAATCCAAGTTTTCAGGGCGGATTCCTGCCAGCATCGCGGCAGGTGAAGGCGGATGGCTTCAGCGCAACCTATCGGGTCGGCAACCTTGCGCTCGGGCAGTCACTCGTCGCATCAAAAGATGCAGCGCCGGTGGAACGCGCCAGCCCGGTTGAACGCAGTATGACCGGTGCCTCGCCGACGGGTGACTATGACGCGCGCGTTGACTTGATCCAGCCAATCGATCTGTATGATCAGGTCGAGCGCGCCACGAAATACGGGTTCCTCTTTATCGGCTTTACCTTTGTTGCCTTGCTGATGTTCGACATTATCGGCGGCGTGCGCATTTCGGCGGTCGAGTATCTGCTTGTTGGGGCCGGACTGGTCCTGTTCTTCATCCTTTTGCTCGCCTTTGCCGAAGTGATCGGTTTCACCTTCGCTTACCTTGTCGCCAGCGCCGCCATCATCGGGCTCATCACTGCCTATTCGGCGGCAGTCCTCAAGAGCTGGAAACGGGCGGGCTATATCGGTGGATTGTTGACCGCGCTTTACGCGGTGCTTTACATCCTGCTCAGCCTTGAAGCCTATTCGTTGCTGATCGGATCGCTGATGCTCTTTGCGGCCCTTGCTGCAATCATGTATGCCACCCGCAACCTCGATTGGGGCGGGCGAAGGGCAGAGGCTTAGCCCAGCACGTCGGCCACGGCCTTTTTGGCCAGGGCCAGTTCTTCGGCATATGGCATTGTCGCGTCGAGATCGACAATCCTTGCGCCATTGAACGTAAGGCGAGGCGTCGCCGCCACTTTCGCCCTGAGCAGATCGATCGCATGATCGGGCTTGCGTGCCAGCGCCGTCTCGGCGTCTATGTTCAGGCGGATCACAAGTGTTGGCACGAATGACGCCATCCAGTCATACGTAGCCCGTTCGCTCGCGGCCAACGCGGCGACGATGCGGCTGTCAGGACGGGCCGCAGACAGGCCGGGCCCATCGTAAAAGCCTGATACGTCCACTTGCGGATAACGATCGGTTACCACGATGAAACCGTTGCGACGCAGCCGCAGCACCTTGCGAAACCGGCGTTTGCGGACGAGCGAAAAGACGTAGATGACCAACGCCGTGGCAAGGCCCGGGATCGTCTCTCCGCTGGTACGCGCCTGCCCTGCCCGTGTGGAGAGCGCTCTTTCCAAAGCTAGCCCGACCAATGGCCAGGTTTTTATCCAAATGCCCATTTGCCCCGAACGAAGCCCCAGGTAATGGGTTTCGGCCGGGCCATATTGTTTGCGGATCCAAAGAAGCAGGTCATTTGAAAGTGTTGACTTGCCCGACCCGTCACATCCGATCACCGCAACAAGCGGCGCCAATTCCGCCATCAGCTGAGCTCTTTGAAATAGCCGATCATCTTGAGGCCCCCGATTGCAAACCGGATCACAGCCAGTCCGCCAAATGCATAGACCCAGCGCCACTCGCCGACTTCCAGCGCGGCCAGATCAAAGCCCAGCCTTGCAAACCAGGCCAGGAACACCGTCGTCACCAGCAGGAACAGCTTGTTCTGCTCGCGCCAAATCATGCGTTTCCACCAAAAGGGATATTTTGGGCTGACCCAGCCTGTCAGGCGCGGGAGCAAGGCAGGTACCGAAGCGGCCCATTCGGCATGTGCCGGACCAAATTTACCGCGCAGGAATTCCTCTTCGTAAACGGATATCCGTTCATAAACGAGAATCGCCAACAGGAACACAAGCGCGCCAAACACCCAGCTGCCAGACAACATCGCAAGTCCGGTGAAGTTGAGTATGCGCCCGACATAAAGCGGATTGCGCACGAGCGAATAAGGACCAGTCGTGTTGAGTTCGCTCGCTTCGGCCGCCACCTTGGCCCGACCGGATGTACCGAGCGCCGCAAAGCCCGATGTGATGACGCGCACCAGCGCACCAGCACTGGCCACTCCGAGCGAGATCCAGAACCAGGCGCAATCCGCAGCAGCCTCGGTGAAAGGGCCGATATCGCGCGAGCTCCAGGCGATCAACGTCGATATTGCGATGATTGCATAGATATAGGTTCCGCGGATGAAAAACAGGCGTTTGCCACTGTTGGCGAGTTCGTCTTGATACATGAAGTTAAATATCCTCTAAGCCTACAGTAACATATTCCTTCGTCGTCTGTAGCCAAGTTTGAGGCCAAATCATGACAGCTAGCCCGTCGCAATGGTCAGCGATCATCCTGGCGGGGCAAAGGCCCGGGATTGACCCTCTCGCTTCGCACTTTGGGGAAACCTACAAGGCACTCGTTCCGGTTGCCGGCGTGCCGATGCTGGCCCGGGTTGCAGGTACGCTCCTCAAGGTTCCCGAAATCGGCCGCATCATCGTTTTGGGACAGAAACCCGATGCACTCCGGCCAGTCTTGCCGAGCGACAAGCGGATTTCGTTGATGATGAGTGGGCACGGTATTTCGGAAAGCGTTAGGTCGGTTGCAGGGACGACTGACGCACCGTGGCCGGTGATCGTTACAACCGCTGATCATCCGCTGCTGTCAATCGAGATGATCAAGCAGTTTATCAATGGTGCGAAGGCGAGCGACGTTGCGATTGCGATGGTCGAGCGCAAGGCGCTGTTGGCGCGCTACCCAGACAACAGGCGCACCTGGCGTCATTTCCGCGGGGGTGCCTATTCCGGTGCGAACCTGTTTGCCCTGACATCGGATAAGTCCCGCGCGGCGCTGGCGCTCTGGGCAGAGGCAGAAGCAGACCGCAAGAAGCAACTCGGGCTTCTGCTGCATTTCGGCCTGCCCTTGGCTCTGCGCGCGATCACGCGAACGATCAGCTTGCAGGATGGGCTGACTCAAGCCGGAAGGCGGCTAGGCCTGACTGCATGCGCCGTGATCCTGGATCAGGCCGAGGCGGCAATCGATGTCGACAAGCTGTCCGATCATGTGCTGGTTGAACGGATTCTTGAGGATCGATCCTAGGACAGGCGCAAAGCGCGACCCGTCTTGCCCATCGACAGCCTGTCATCATGCGGCAGGGCAAATCGGCACGAAAGCCATAAAGACCCGACGATCAGCCCTACTACGATCGGCAACTGTATCCATTCGGGCAAGTTGTGGGAGGCCAATGTCAATCCAAGGCCGGATACGCCAAAAAGGGTGGCGACGACGAGAACCTTGCCGAATGGGGCGAAGAAAGGGTTGAGCCCATCGTGCCAGTAAAGTTGGGCCATCGGCAGTGCGGCGGCTACAATGAAGCCCGCCGCAACCGCTATTGTCATCCCGGTCAGACCCCAGCCGGGCATAAGGACAAGACCGATCATAAAGGCCACACCAAGCCCGACCACGCTTGCCAATTGCTGTTGCCAGTAACTGCTCGTCACTTGCTGGATTGGCACGGCTGCGCCCAAGACCGTTTCCACGACCCGCGCAAGCACAAGGATGATGACCGCTGGAAGCGCCAATTTTGCATCACGTCCGAACAGGCTGAGGATTGGCGAGCCTGCCGCGGCAAGCACGAACCCGACCGGCACTGCAATTGCAAGCGAAACACGCGTCGCAAAGCCATAGATCGCGCGCACCTCGTCTACATGATTCTGGCTTGCGGCTGAAGCAAGCGGCGCCAGAACATAGGCAAAGGCGATCCGCACCACCTGCACGATGCTCGAAATCTTGCGCGCAATGGCGTAGAGGCCGCCTGAAATGGCCCCGGCACTCCCCGGAAGGATCCAGTTCAGCACAAGTGTTGGTCCATCGCCAAACAACCGGGCGACCATATTTGCGGGAAGGACGGCAAGTCCAGCCTTCCACGTCTCGTGAAAAATGGGATCGAACAGCCGGCCCTTGAAGAACAGGCGCAGATCGAAATAGCGCGCGAGGAGGCGGATGCAGAGCAGGCAAATGATGCTCAGCGAAACAAGGTGGGCGTAGAACAGTGCCATCGTCGAAAAGCCAGCCGCCCACAGTCCTGCAGAGACGATCAGCCGAATGACCTGCTCCCAGAACAGCCGAAGCCTTATTTCGGCGCCGAAGACCCGCTTTGAACGCAGTGCCGACGTTGCAATTTCAACGAACGCCCAGAGTGGCAGCGACCAGGCGAAAATCGCCACGATATGGACAAGGAGCGCAGCATCGGAGTCAGCACTATTGAACAATGGCGCAAGTCGTGCCGCCCCGAACGAAGCGGCAGCCGCGACGAGAACACACGGCCCAACGCCCAAAAGCATCGCCGAGCGCAACGCCCAAACCTCTTCCTGCGGGGTCTTTGCCTGTGGCACAACCCGCTGCATGGCCGAGGTCATGCCAAGATCCGCCACGTTTTCGGCCAGATTCACGGCTGCCCACATAACGGCATAAAGACCAAAGCTGGCCAGCCCGAACATGGCAACATAAAGCGGTTGGGCAATCACTTCCATCAGGGCGCCTAGCCGCGCAAGCAATGTCGTCCCCGCGCCCTTTGCAACATCCCTGCTGGTCACGGCGGACGAAGTTGGCGATTCTGGTTCGATCATTCCCGTTATGTGGCCCGTTTTCTGGCCGTCTGGCTGGTTGCGGCTTGGTTTTGCTTTGCTATAGTGGGGATCGGCACAAAATCGATACGCAATTGCACTACCGGCAGTTGAGCAGGTTGGATGCGCGCGCTATCACAGTCTGCGCAAAGCAAAGCAAAAAGGGAACACCCATGGCTGAATTCCGTTTGCCGAAGAACAGTGTGATCAAGAAGAACGGTCAGAAGCACGCAGCGCAAGCCGGGGCATCGCGCACGCGGAATTTCAGGGTCTATCGTTACGATCCCGATAGCGGCGAAAACCCGCGCTATGACAATTTCGAAATCGACCTCGACACGTGCGGCCCAATGGTTCTCGACGCGCTCATCAAGATGAAGAGTGAGCAGGATCCAAGCCTGACCTTCCGCCGATCCTGCCGCGAGGGGATTTGCGGATCCTGTTCGATGAACATTGACGGCAAGAACGGCCTAGCCTGTACGACCGCGATCGAGGATTGCAAGGGTGACATCCAGATAACCCCGCTCCCACATATGGATGTGATCAAGGATCTGGTTCCCGATTTCACGCATTTTTATGCGCAATATGCCTCGATCAAGCCCTGGCTCCAGACGGTGACGCCCACGCCTTCGGGCAAGGAAAGACTGCAAAGCCCCGAGGATCGCGCAAAACTCGACGGGCTTTACGAATGCATTCTGTGCGCCTGCTGCTCGACCTCCTGTCCGAGCTATTGGTGGAATTCGGACAAGTTCCTCGGCCCTGCAATCCTCTTGCAGGCCTATCGCTGGCTCGCTGACAGCCGCGATGAAATGACCGGAGAACGCCTGGACGAACTGGAAGATCCGTTCCGCCTTTATCGTTGCCACACGATCATGAACTGCTCGAACGCCTGCCCGAAGGGACTCTCCCCCGGCAAGGCCATCGCAGAAGTGAAAAAGATGGTGGTAGAGCGGCACCTCTAGGCGCATGGACACACCCGCGTTTGTAAGCGAACCGGATCCGGAACATCCCGGCTGGTTGACCTGGCAGTTGCGCGACGAGCGCCGCTACAACACCCAGGTTCTTGGAAAGCTGCTGGTCCGCCCTAGAGACCAGGACAAGGCCTGGGTGCGCATGTTTCCCGAACTGCGCCATTCCAATTACTCCGACAATCTTCACGGTGGGGCTGTTCTGGGATTCATCGATGTGGCGCTGTTCGGCGCTGCCCGAATGTTTGGGTTGATCGACGTCGGGCCAGCCGTGACGATCGATCTTTCGGTGCAGTTCATCGGCGCGGGCAGGATTGATGTCCCGCTCGATGCAGAAGTCGAGTTATTGCGCGAAACCGGGCGCTTGCTTTTTCTGCGCGGCCTCGTCGTACAAGGCGAAAACAGGATCGCCGGCTTTTCAGGTACGATCAGGAAGCCGAGCAAGCGGTGACCAGTGTCCTCGAACGCTATCAGACGCTTGTGACTGCGGGCGAACTTCGTCCTGACCCGGAACAGCGCGCAGGCGCCGAACGCTTGAACCGCTTGCAGGATGAGCTAGAAGCCGTGCCACCGCGTGGCAGTCTGCTCTGGCGGCTTGGCCGCGGAAAGCCCCAGGCTCCAAAAGGCGTCTATCTTTGGGGCGGAGTGGGCCGCGGCAAGTCCATGCTCATGGACCTGTTTCACGATTGCCTTCAGATCGACCGCAAGCGCCGTGTCCATTTTCACGAATTTATGCTCGAAGTGCATGACCGGCTCAGACGCGAACGGATGAACGAACGCGGCAATCCAATCGAACCGGTCGCCGCCGCGATTGCTGAAGAAGCGCGCTGCCTTGCCTTTGACGAAATGGTCGTCAACAATTCGGCCGACGCGATGATCATGTCGCGGCTGTTTACCGGGCTGGTCGATGCCGGCGTCACGCTTGTCACCACCTCAAACCGTGCACCCGACCAACTTTACAAAGACGGCCTCAATCGCGAGCATTTCCTGCCGTTCATCGCGCTGATCCAGAACCGGCTTGATGTGCTGCCGCTCAACGGGCCGACAGACTACAGGATGGAGCGGCTTTCGGGGGTTACCACTTGGCACGTCCCGAGCGGCCCTGAGGCAACTGCTGCGGTCCGCGAGGCGTTTTTCAAACTGACCGACTATTCGCCAGACGATGCAGCGCATGTCCCGACCGATGATATCGACGTTGGCGGAGGGCGCTTGCTCCACGTGCCCAAGAGCCTGAAGGGCGTTGCGGTGTTCTCGTTCAAGCGACTGTGCGCCGAAGCGCGCGGCGCCTCCGACTATCTGGCCGTTGCCCGGCGTTATCACAGCGTCTTCATTGTCGGCATCCCGAAGCTGGGCCCCGAAAACCGGAACGAGGCAGCGCGGTTCGTGACGCTGATCGATGCGCTTTACGAAAACAAGGTCAAACTGATCGCAACCGCAGAGGCGGCGCCATTCGAACTCTATGCCGCCGGCGATGGCCGTTTCGAATTCGAACGCACCGTGAGCCGCCTTTCCGAAATGCAGAGCCAAGACTATCTCGCGCTGGGCCATGGCGAGTCCTAGCCGTGCGTCCTCTTGAAAGTGCAAACGCGCTTTCCCATCTCCCCATCATACCGGCGGCAACACCCCGCCGAGGATGGAACTTCCCATGATTGACGTACGCCCCTTTGGCGGACTTGGCGCAGCCAATCACGGCTGGCTCAATGCGCGCCATCATTTCAGCTTTGCCGATTATCGGGATCCCGCCCGCATGGGCTGGGGCGCGATCCGTGTCTGGAACGACGACGAGATTGCTGCTCAGCAGGGCTTTGCCCCGCATCCCCATCAGGACATGGAAATCATCACTTATGTCCGCACCGGCGCGATCAGCCACACCGACAGCCTCGGCAATTCCGGCAGTACGCCAGCAGGCGACGTGCAGGTAATGAGCGCCGGTACCGGCATCCGTCATGCCGAATATAATTTGGAGGACGAACTCACGACATTGTTCCAGATCTGGATCATGCCCGATGCGACGGGCGGTGCCCCTGCCTGGGACCGGCGTGCTTTTCCCAAAGGCGATCGCTCCGGACAATGGGTTGTCCTGGCAAGCGGCTCTCCCCGGGCCGATGACGCGCTGCCCATCCGTGCCGATGCGCGCGTGCTTGGCGCGACCTTGAAAGCTGGCGAGAGTTTGGCCTATGACGCCGATCCGGCGCGGCACATTTATCTCGTTCCGGCAACAGGCGCAATCAAAGTCAACGGTGTTGCGGCCAGCGCACGGGACGGCATCGCGATGACTGGCCTCGAAAACATCAGCATCATGGCGACCGAGGAAAGCGAACTGGTGCTGGTCGACGCGCGATAGGCTCGCTAAGCAAGGCGCATCACACAGTCACGGAGAATATGATGCGCCTATTGCCCTTGCTGCTTGCCACTGCCCTGCTACCCGCCCCATCCCTTGCCGCAACCGATTGGCACGCCGAAGGGCGCGCGATACTGGAAAAGGCGATCTCCATACCGACGGTGCAGGAGCGTGCGGACCCGCGCATGGGCGAACTCGTCTCCTATCTCAAGGGCAAGTTCGAGGCAGCGGGCATCACCAATATCGCGGTCAAATCCTATCTCAACAC
>JANNLW010000083.1:0-7323 GCA_031397145.1 Sphingomonadales bacterium
CATCTTGTGCAGTCTTGCGCTCACCCGCAAAATAAAACTCGCGGCGCATCGTCGTTCGCGCTTCGGGAAGCTGTTTGTTTCCGGTCGCTGCAGATACGTCGATCCGCACCAGGCGGAATGTGTTTGAGAGCTCTGAATTCAGCGTGGGGAGCCGACGTGCCAGTGCCTGTGCGTAAGGGCTGTTCGTCGAATTGCCGTCGTCCGCAGTATTTCCAGCGGTCGCGGCGAAGGCAACGAAAAATTCGCTGTTCCCCAAACCGACCTCAGCCAATCCGCCGCCCGTCTTGCCGCTTCCCAGCCTGGACGCAAACGGATTATCTCGACAGGCATCCAGAATGGCGATTTTGACTCCTGATGACGCTCCGTCCATTTGCGCCATGACATCACTCACGCGAATGGCCGCAAAGCGCAGGTCGGATTCTCTTTGAATCTGCAAGTCGGTGGGGAGCAGGAAATTCTCTCCGTTAGACTGGACGCCGTGCCCCGCGAAGTAGAATAGCGCAATGCCATCGGAGCCGGCACGCGTGATCTTTTCACTGAATACGCTGATCGCTCTTTGCATTTCATCTCTTGATACATTCTCCCGATAAACGACCTCGAAGTTCAGAGACTCAAGGGTTTGCCGGATAAGGCGCGCGTCTTTCACAGGATTTGAAAGTTGGCTGATCGCCTTATAATCTGCGTTTCCAATGACCAGGGCGATACGCTGCTCCGCGGCAAAGGCTTGCGCGGTGCCAAGCGCATTGAGGGCCAAAGCGACCAAGAACAAAAAAACCCTGCGCCAATTTCCAGAGCCGATTTTCCAATTTTGTCGATTTAAGATCATCGTCCGCATCTACTCAACTGCGGAACCGAGAAAATCGAGTTGAGCAAAGCAATTGTGATCGAGGAAGAAGTGGGCCATTTCCGACACCTCATCAGCACTGCTCTCGAGAAGATGGACAGTCACCAGTGACGAGGCACTGGATGTTGTCGAAATCGTATAAGACTGGCCGTCCGTCGGCGGCTCGTCTCCAGGCCAAGGAACCGATGCATCGCCTGCCCGCCAACGCGTTGACCGGGCAATCCCTGTCTCATCAATGACACGCAGCTCGTCGCCCAATCCGGTTTCCTTTCGCGCCAGACTAACATCATCTCCGCTCTGGAAGCACCAATCTCCCTGATATCCCAGTTCAAGCTGCCACAGATTTTCAATCGGGGTGCGTTTGCGGCTTTCCTCGGTGACCGCGATTGTCGCATCATTCGACAATTGTCGCAGGGCAGCAACCCGCCATCTCTTCTCGTTTGAGGCAATCAGCACATCATGCAGGCTGATAGGCGCAGCCTTGGTCGAAGATGTCGAGTTTATCCGTCCCTTGAATGGGCCTCGCAACGTTCTCGTACCCTTTGCGTCCAAGATCGTAAGTACATCGCCGCTCCGCAAGTCGAACTCCTTGGTGTCGGGAAATACGCTCCCCACTGCATATTTTGAGGAATTCGGTCCTTGAGCCGAAATGAGCACAGCCTTGGCAACGGCCGACCTAGGAAGGCCAGCGATCAAGACAACCGACGCAAGAAAGAAAACAATATGCCTGTAATTGAACATAAATCGGCCCCCGAGGGACATTTCCAAAAGCATAGCATGAATGACTCAGTCTGCAAATTCGCAACTTAGCATCCGCGACTCCAACGCAGACCGCATCGGCCAAGCGGTCGCCGATCTCGGGCAGGATATAGTGGTCGAAGTTGCGGTCGATCTCGCCGATTCATCGCCAAGTTGCCTTGGCCGCTTTATAGTCAGGCCAAAGCGCGCGAATTGTATTTGCGCCGTTGCCGCCCTTGCGCGCCGTTTCAAGCGTCGTCGTCGGATCGCCACCGCTTTCGATATCGCTCAACTGGCCTCGCGCCTTCTTGCGGGCATCGTAAAGGGAGAAGCGGGTTTCGTGATAGAGGCCGAGCTTCATGTTACTAACGCGGGTGTCGATGTGCTTGCGGAATATGAATGTCTTTGCGCCGGTGGATCCGATGCGCACGCGCAAGCCTGCTACTTGCTTGTCGCGATATTCCACCTGGCCTGAAGCGGGCGACTTTAGGCCCCTAATCTTGGCTTCGGTGAGACCGATTTGTTGACCGCTCATCAGCACCTGATCCACAATCGGCGGGCCAAACCAGTGTTACCGTAGGTAACAAATGAACCAATATGGGCCTGAAACCGTTGCGCTGAATTGGACATAAAAATGGTAGATAAGAGAGGGTTATTGTATGTTGCTGGATTGCGCTGGATGCAATGAATTATAGTTTGTCTTCAGGGGGTCGCGGGTTCGATTCCTGCAGCCACCATAATTCCTTGCACACCGGCGATGCTCGACACATTTGGACTTGCATTGTTCTCGAACCGAAAAAGTTCGGGTTCAAGGAACGCGTCGCCGAACCATGGAAATTCTGAGCATCTAAAACAGGCTTTAAGCCATTCGATCGTGTCGCGGATTGGCTGGTTCATTCCGGTCGAGCGGTTGAATGAGAGCCACAGGTCTGACTTGAGGCCTAGCTGAAAGTCAATTGCCTGGACATGTTCGGTGTCCTTGCAAAGGTAGCTTGGCAGTGCGCCAATGCCCAGTCCGGCGGCAATAGCCTGATGGACTGCATGACTAGTGTTCATACGTGCAACAGTAACGCGCCTTGCGGCATCGTCTCCGATAAAGCCGCGCAGGGCATTGGAATCAAGACCGTATGAATCGTGTACGATGATGCAATGACCGTCCAAATCATCTATCGTTTGCGGACGAGTGTGCTTGTTCAGATAATCTGGTGACGCGAAGAGAGTGAAGTGGATTGTCGCAATCTTGCAGATGATCGTTTCGGGGTTGGTTGGCCGTGTGAAGCCAATGCAAAGGTCATGTTCGGGCGAATGAATTCTGCTTTGGTCAAAATCGCAGCGGAATGTTACGTTGGACGCGACGCGTTGTTGTAGTTCCACCAATCTCTGGGCGAGCCAGGTCTCTCCAATCCCTTCAGAACAGCAAATTTTCAATTCACTATCCGCGGAATTTCTATTGGCTGGATCCGCCGGGATCAAACGCAGGCTCATCGCCTCCATTTCATGGACGATGTTCAGAGTCGCCAGGCCATCAGCGCTCAGCGTAAGGCCGTCCCGACCTCGTCCGAACAGCGACATACCGAGCGACTCCTCCAGCCTGCCAACACGCGCACGGATTGTATTGACGGAAAGTTTGCGTTTTGCCGCCGCTCTACGGAAACTCTTTTCATAGGCGATACTTCGGAAGAAACTCAGGTCGTCCCAATTCAGCATCGTCGGTCCCTATCGATCGCCATGTGTTCATAAAGCTGAACACATCATTCGATTTTTTGGATGCCGAAGATCTTGATTTCTCAGGCTAAACGAGCCGGGTTTGTGTTCAAGAAGAAGAATCCAGAGGTCGGGAAAACTTAAAATGCCGTCTGTGCCGGATTCAGTTTGGTTGCTGGGAAGTATCTTTCACGAACTCGCACTTTTTTCCGCGATTGGCTATTTGATTATCGGCGTTGACGAAATAGCCATTGACCTGATCTGGCTTGGGACGCTTGCCAGCCAGCACATTCATGGCGATCACCGTAATCCTCATCGTTCCTTAGATTGCTTGCCCCAGAAGGCCAATCTCGATTGGTTTGCCGTTTTCATTCCGGCGCGAGATGAGTCCGCTGTTCTCCGGCAAATGCTCGACGGTGCGTTCCGGTCCTATTCCAGGCAGCGCGTCCATATCTTCGTCGGCTGTTATCCCGATGACCCGCGAACAATCGAAATTGCCAGACGATACCAGGGAGAAAGGCTCTCTGTGGTCGTTCTCAAACACAGCAATCCGTCGACAAAAGCCGAATGTCTCAATGAATTGTATCTGACCATCAAGGACCATGAGTGCCGATTTCAGCGCCGATTTGCCGGATTCGTGTTGCATGACGCAGAAGATGTCATTGACCGGCATGAGATCGACGTTTTTGACGCATTTGTTGATCGCTACGGCATGATCCAGCTTCCTGTAATCCCGCTGCCGGACGAGAACAGTCGCTGGATAGGTGGCCACTATTGCGATGAATTTGCCGAGGCACACGGGAAGCGGATGATTGTTCGTCAAGTTCTGGGTGCAGCGCTGCCGAGTGCAGGGGTTGGTTGCATGATCAGGCGCGACGCGATTGAAGCGCTGGCGGGCCTGGGCAACGGCAGACCCTTTGCAGAAGAAAGCGTCACCGAGGACTATGAAGTAGGATTGCGGATCGCAGATCTTGGCTTCAATGCTGCCTTTCTCCGCATCGTGGCACCAGGCGATTTTGGAATAGTTGCGACGAGGGCGCATTTTCCGGCGACATTGAAAGATTCGGTCAAACAGAAATCGAGATGGGTATCGGGCATTTCCCTCGCAGCATGGGACCGGATGGGTTGGGGCCGCGGCTGGATCGAGAAATGGATGCGCTTGAGGGATCGCGCCAGTCTCGTTTCTGCTGTTGTTTCGACGTGCGGCTATATTGCCGCGTTGTTGGGCGGCGTCCTCTATGTAGATCATGCGATCCAACAATGGCGCCCTGATCCATTTGCCAAATCGATCATCACATTGGTCGAGATCAACGGACTGGTGCTGGTCTGGCGACTTGGCTTGCGCTTCTTTTTCGTCGCGGGTCTTTATGGCAGGCGCGAAGCGGTTTGGAGCGTGCCTCGCATCGCGGTTTCAAATGTTGTTGCAATACTGTCTACGTCGATTGCAGTGTCAGTGTATAGGCAAGCGCGGCGCACTGGAAACGTGAGATGGGCCAAGACTGCCCATAAATACCCCACGTCAAACATCCCCGTATGAAGCCAATACCCCGCGCGCTTCGGCACCTTGGCGTGACGATTGGGATATGGATTGGCTGCCGGTTGCTCATAGTGGCCTCGCCAGAATTTAACCCAGGGATGAGCGATGTCTATTCTGGAAGCGGGGATCAGTTGGCCAACATGTCAATGGACTCGCCGTCGTCACTGCTTCGTGTGGCTCGTCCAAGCGAACCCGATTTCACCTCTGGCCTTAAGCGCGGCAATTGGAATAGCCCCAGATTGACAGGTCATCGGATGCCGAAATTGCCGATTGTAAATCCTATTCCCGTTCATGTTCCCGTTCCGGAGCTTGTTTCGGAAAGAGCGCTGCCCGCTACGATGGCGAAACCATCTCCTGGAAATTCGATATTGCCGAATAGCAATGCTAGCGCCATCGTTTCAGCAGGAACCGACCATTGGTCGCTGTCCGCCTTCGGCATTTTCCGGCCAAACTCCGGATCTGCGAGCCTGTCCCCAACCAGCCAGTTGGGCGGTAGTCAATTTGGATTTCGGGCGCAGCGGCGCCTTTTCCAGCCTCGCCAAAATCTGACGCTATCGCTCAATCTGCGCGGTTCGACGCCGCTGAAGACTTCAAATGGCAAGGAGGCGGGAGTCGGTCTGGCGATCCGTCAGACGGGACGGATACCGATCGAATTGATTGTCGAGCGCCGCGTCGCGTTTGATCATAGCGGACGAAACGCCTTTGCAGGGCTGATCGCGACAGGCTTCAATGACCTGCCAGTTGTGGCGGGATTCAATTTGAACGGCTATGCGCAAGCGGGAGTTGTTGGCCTTCAAAAGCGCGACGGCTTTGTGGACGGGTCCTTGCGGCTTGATCGCAAGATTGCTTCAAAGGGTTCTGTGGCGGTTGAACTAGGGGGCGGTGTCTGGGGGGCGGCCCAACCCGGTGTGTCGCGTGTCGACATCGGTCCGAGTGCAGCGATCAAGTTTCGGATCGGGAGTGCTGGCGTGCGGCTTGGTAGCGAATGGCGACAGCGTGTTTCCGGTGATGCCCGCCCAGGATCCGGTCCCGCCATTACGTTTGGGCTGGATTATTGAGCGATCGGGCGAAGTAAGGTGATCTTGGCCTTTCCATAAACTCGCTCTGCATCGACCTGAAAGCCGGCCATTTCAATGGTCTCGTTACGCGCCGTCTCTATGCTGATGATGGCGCTGTCGGAAACCCAACCCAGCCGACGACATCTATCGAGCGCCACTTGTCCGGCACCAGTGCCATAGGGCGGATCCATCAGGATCAGGTCAAACGGATCGCGGGTTGCAGCCAGTGCCATGACCGATTGGGCGCGGATGTCGGCTTCCGCCTGCAAGGTTGCTGCGTTTGCACGAAGCGCATCAAGCGCGGGTTTGTCCTGCTCGACAAAAGTGCAGGATGCGGCGCCGCGGGACAGGGCCTCAAGCCCAAGTGCGCCTGACCCCGCAAAAAAATCAGCGACCCGCAAATCTTCGAAGCTCCCGAGACGGCTGACCAACATGGAAAAAAGCCCTTCTCGCGTGCGATCTGCGGTTGGGCGTGTTGCATCTCCCTTGGGTGCCACAAGTTGCCGCCCGCTCCACTTGCCAGCGATGATCCTCAAAGCGATTTCCTGAATGCCACCAGTTCGTGCTGCTTGATTTCGTCCACGCCTCCTGCCGGCAAATCGCCGAGGATAAAGGGGCCATAACTCGTGCGAATCAGCCGCGAGACCTTGAGCCCCAGATGTTCAAGAACGCGTCGGACCTCGCGGTTCTTGCCTTCCGCAAGACTCAGCTCGATCCAGACATTGGCTCCAGTCCGGCGCTCGAGATTGGCATTGATACTGCCATAACGCACGCCTTCTATCTCGATTCCCATCATCAACTGCTCAAGCTGGGACTGCGTGACATTGCCGTAAGCCCGTGCGCGGTAGGAGCGCGTGACTCCGGTCGCAGGCAATTCCAGTTGCCGCTTGAGTTCGCCATCGGTGGTGAGGAGAAGCAGCCCTTCGGTGTTCAGATCGAGCCGGCCCACGGGCATCAGGCGGGGAAGGCCCTTGGGAAGGCGATCATAAATGGTCGGGCGCCCTTTCGGGTCGCGCTCGGCGGTCAGCAGGCCCGTCGGCTTGTGATAGCGAAAGAGTCGCGCAGCGGTTGGCGGTTTGACGGCAACGCCATCGACCGTAACTCCAGTCAGCGACCGGAGAAGGGTTGCCGGTGTTTCAATCGTAACACCGTCGATCGCGATCCGCCCATCTGCGATCATGCGTTCGACTTCGCGACGCGAGGCAATGCCGGCGCGCGCAAGCAGCTTTGCAATGCGTTGCTCTTCACGCGGATCGGCTTTGGGTTGGGCGGTGTAACCGGGATGACGCTTCATGCGAAAGCCGTTAGACACGTTTCAGAGGATTTGCCATGCGTCTCATTGCTCTTGTTCCCGTCCTGCTTGCTCTTTCGGGTCAGGCGGCACCGCCCGCTTCTGTGGTAAAGATGACACCGGTCGCGGTTGAACTGTTCACCAGTCAGGG
>JANNLW010000085.1:0-14785 GCA_031397145.1 Sphingomonadales bacterium
TCGCCGAGGATCGGCGCGACCGCCTTGTCGACCCGTGAAAGCAGCGTCATCCCGAGGCCGCGGCCCAGCCACGGATCGCTGCGCCGCCACATCAGGCGGCGGGTTTGAGGGTGCCGCGCACCATCATAGGCTATGGGCACGAACGCATGGCCCATCATCGTATCGGCATGCTGCTGGCGAAACCCGATCAGCGCCGCATCCCAGCCGGTGGCGAAGCCCTGCCCACGAGATCGCCTGCGCAGCGCATAGGCCGATTCCCGCGATTTGGAGACGGCGGCACACGCCCGCCCGATGCTCCCCGTTTCCACAAGCACGGCAAGGAAGCCGCGCTGGGCGGTCGGGGACCAGTGGTAGGGGGAAGGGGAGGGATGATGGGTCGGCACACGGATTTCCTGATTCTGTAACGGAGAATGAATTTACAGGGTCGTGACGGGTGTAGGAAAGCGAAAAAGATTCGGTAGGCAAAGATGCCGGGTTATTTGACTCAAACAGAGACACGAAGACGCGAAGGGGATTGGCACCGTCCCCCAATCCTCGCTAAGCCTCCGGAGTGCGCAAGGATTACGATCATCTCAAGCCCCAGCAGCGGCGGCTGCTCGAACGCGGCGTCGAGATCATTCGCACCCAATTCGCCGAAGCGATCAAGGGCAAGGATTGGGAGAAGAAGAAACAGGGGCGCATCCTCAAGATCGTCCTCTACGGATCGATGGCGCGCGGCAAGGCGGTGCGCGATCTGGGGTCGGGCTATCGCTCCGATTTCGACCTGCTGATTGTCGTCAGCCACCCCGAATTGGTCGATGACGAATTCTGGTATGGCGTGGACGATGCGCTGACCTTCGAAGAGTCATTGGGCGCGACGCGCTATCCCTTCGACAAAGGCACAGGCCTGGCGCGCTGCATCCCTTATATGCTCAAGCCGATGGATGAGCCAGTCATTCATCGGATCCGGCATCAGATCGGTCGCGCTTGTGACAAAACCCTGGCTCGATAGCGCACGCTGATCTCCTTGGGGGTATGCACGTCGACGGGCACGCCCAGCATGTCCTGAAGCTCATCCTGAAGACCGCAAAGATCGAGCAGCGTCGTCCCCGGAAGCGCATCGACAAGCAGGTCGATATCGCTGCCATCGCGATCGCAGCCGGCTACAATCGAGCCAAACAGGCGCGGATTGCGCACGGTGTAGCGCGCAATCACGGCCTTGATCGCATCCCGGTTTTCTTCAAAGGCGATGGATGGCTTCATGGGCTTCCTTTAGCAGCAGGCCCCGCCAAGCATCAACCCACCGCCGGTGACCGGCAAATTGCTCTCCAATCGGCATTGCCACACGCCCCCCAACCCCCTATCGTTCCCGATATGTCCATCCAGATTCGCTCCACGCTCGATGAACCCGAGACCGGTCAGGCCTTTGTCCCGCACCGGCCACCACTACCGGCCCTTCGGTGGCAGATCCCAAAGAGTCCGCCCATAGTTTTCCGCTGCCTCCTCCCAAACCAGTGAGACATGAGTGATGCCGACATCGATGTCGCGCTTGAAGCGCTGGATCGGATTGGCGAGGTAAACCGAGGTTGCGCCGGCCATCAGCGACAGGTTGCTGGCTACCTTGCCCATAAGCCGCGACACATAGGCGGCATCGCGGTGCGAGGCGAAGGCATCAATGGGCGTGGGCGCACCGCCCGCTTCGGCCCACCTGTTCAGCTCTTCCATGCGGTGACGCATGATCAGTTCGGCGGCGTGGATGTCGGTCAGCGCCTCGGCCAGCCGGATCTGGTTCGCAACCCGATCCACCTGCATTTCGCCAGTGAACAAGCCCTTCTTGCCAATCAGCGTCTTGCGCACGGCTTCGGCCATGCCCGCTGCCATGCCGACAAGCGCCGCCGGTATGCCCCAGACGGCGGGCCAGGCGAATGGCAGCCTGCCCATGGGAATGCCAAGCGCCTTGCCGCCCGGTGTCGTGCCCATCGCAATATCCATGCCCGGCACACGACGGTGCGCTGGCACGAACACATTGTCGAGAATCAGATCCTTGCTGCCGGTGCCGCTGAGGCCTGATACAAACCAGTCATCCTCTATGCTGACGTCGCTGCGCGGGACCAGCATCCAGTCGAAGCAGGTCGGGCTCGGCTTCATGATGAGAAACCAGTCGGCAAAGTCGCAGCCGCTGGAGAATTTCCATCGGCCGGTCAGTCGGGCGCCGCCTTCGACCTCTTCCATCTGGCTTTTGGTAGCGAACGAGACCGTGGAGCACAGCCTATCATCGCTTCCGGCCCAATAGTCCTCCTGCGCCTCGACGGGAAAGAGGCTGACCTGCCAGTTGTGGATGACGAACAAATTGGTCACCCAGCCGCTCGAACCGCAGGCCGACGCGATCGTCCTGATCACTTCGACAGCCGTGTCCGGGGCCAGTTCGTAGCCGCCATACCGTCTGGGCTGGAGAATCTTCGGCAGGCCGGCGGCGCGGAACTCCCGCACCGTCTCGTCGGACAGGCGCCGGTTCTTCTCGGCGTCCGCCGAACGCTCGCGCAGCGCTGGCAGGAGCGCTTCTGCACGGGCGATCATTTCCGCCTTGGTGGGGGCAGCCGATTGTGCCTTCGCGGCCTCGACTTCGGCGTTCATGGCGGTATCCTTCCCTGCACAAGGCGGCCCGTTCGTGCCGACTGTGCCTGATTTACCAGAGGCCGCCTGTTTCGAACATTGCGACAATTGTTAGGAGGTTAGGCCGCAGCCTGACGCGCATAGTCGTCAGCATCGAACCATCCCAGCGAGCGTCTGATGCGGCCTTCCCCATCAAGATCCCATTCCTCCCACCCTGTGACCGTCAGGGGGTTGCCAGTACCTGCGTGCGTCCCCCTGAACGTCCAGAGATACACGACATGATCGCCCGCCAACCTCAGGCCGTCGCAGGTCAGGCAAAGATCGGGAACGTCGGCGAAGAACCCCGCGGCCATCTGGGCAACACCTTCCCGTCCCGGCCAGGGATTGCCCCGATTGATGGTGATCGCGCCATCTTCTGCGAAAAATGCAGCCACAGCCTCTGGCCGTCCGGTATTCCATGCCGCCGTATAGGCGGCCGCAAGTCTGTTCGGCTCCATAGGCACTGCCCTCGCTCTCATCCCGATTGATTGACATGCCTGACATCGGGAAACGGTTCAAGGAATGACCAGCATCCGCCATTGCCACTTCCTCCCCAACCCCCTATCGTTCCCGATATGTCCATACAGATCCGCACCACGCTCGATGAGCCCGAGACCGGTCAGGCGTTCATCCCGCACCGCCCGGAGCGGCCGCCCAAGGTCGATGGAGGCAAGAGATTCCGGATCGTCAGCGATTATTCCCCGGCAGGCGATCAGCCCACCGCGATTGCCGAACTGGTCGAGGGGATCAACGCGCAGGAGCGCGACCAGGTTCTGCTGGGCGTCACGGGTTCCGGCAAGACCTTCACGATGGCCAAGGTGATCGAGGCAGTGCAGCGGCCCGCGCTGATCCTTGCGCCGAACAAGATCCTCGCCGCCCAGCTTTATGGCGAATTCAAGAGCTTCTTTCCGGACAATGCGGTCGAATATTTCGTTAGCTATTATGATTATTACCAGCCCGAGGCCTATGTCCCGCGCTCCGACACGTACATAGAGAAGGAAAGCTCGGTGAACGAGGCGATTGACCGGATGCGGCATTCGGCAACCCGTTCTTTGCTCGAGCGTGACGATGTGCTGATCGTGGCATCGGTCTCCTGCCTTTATGGCATCGGCTCGGTCGAGACCTATTCGGCGATGATCTTCGATTTGAAAAAGGGCCAGAGCGTCGATCAGCGCGAGATCATACGCAAGCTGGTCGCGCTTCAATACAAGCGCAATGATGCGGCCTTTGCGCGTGGCAATTTCCGGGTGCGCGGCGACAATCTCGAACTCTTTCCCTCGCATTATGAAGACACCGCCTGGCGGATCAGTTTCTTCGGCGACGATATCGAGGAGATTGTCGAATTCGATCCGCTGACGGGGAAGAAAGTGGCATCGCTGGATACAATCCGCGTCTATGCCAATTCGCACTATGTGACGCCGGGGCCGACGCTCAAACAGGCGATGGAAGCGATCAAGTTCGAGCTCGAGGTGCGGTTGAAGGAACTGGTGGGCGAAGGAAAATTGCTTGAGGCCCAGCGGCTGGAACAACGCACCAATTTCGATCTTGAAATGATCGCCGCGACCGGCAGTTGCGCGGGCATCGAGAATTACAGCCGCTTCCTGACCGGGCGCCTGCCTGGCGAACCGCCACCGACGCTGTTCGAATACCTCCCCGACAATGCGCTGCTCTTCGTCGATGAAAGCCATGTGACCATCGGGCAGGTCAATGGCATGTCGCGCGGCGATCACCGGCGGAAACTGACCTTGGCCGAATATGGCTTCCGCCTGCCCTCGGCGATCGACAACCGCCCGCTGCGCTTCAACGAGTGGCAGGCGATGCGCCCGCAAACCACCTATGTTTCGGCGACACCCGGCAATTGGGAAATGGAGCAGACCGGCGGCGTGTTCGCCGAACAGGTCATCCGCCCGACCGGGCTGATCGATCCACCCGTCACCATCCGCCCCGTCGAGGACCAGGTGCAGGATTGTATCAGCGAATGCCGCATTGCCGCGGCGGACGGATACCGCACGCTCGTCACCACGCTGACCAAGCGGATGGCCGAAGACCTGACCGAGTTCATGCACGAAGCAGGCTTGCGCGTCCGCTACATGCATTCCGATGTCGAGACGCTCGAGCGCATCGAGCTGATCCGTGACCTGCGGCTGGGCGTCTATGACGTGCTGGTCGGCATCAACCTGTTGCGCGAGGGGCTGGACATTCCCGAGTGCGGGCTGGTGTGCATTTTGGATGCGGACAAGGAAGGGTTCCTGCGTTCGGAAACCTCGCTGATCCAGACCATCGGCAGGGCAGCACGCAACGTCGATGGCCGCGTGATCCTCTATGCCGACCGGATGACCGGCAGCATGGAACGCGCCATCCGGGAAACCGACCGAAGGCGCGAAAAGCAGGTGATCTACAATACTGCGCACGGCATCACGCCCGAAACGATCAAGCGCGCCATCGGCGACATCATCAAGGACGTTGCCTCACGCGACCAGGTGACAATCGAGATCGAGGATGGCCCGGCCCACATGGTCGGCCACAATCTGCGCGCTTACATCGAGGATCTCGAAAAGAAGATGCGCGCCGCCGCCGCCGACCTGGAATTCGAGGAAGCCGGACGGCTGCGTGATGAAATCAGGATGCTGGAACAGAGCGAGCTTGGCATTCCCGTGCATCAGCAGAAACTGCCGATGATGGGGCGGAGCAATGAGGGCAAGCCGGGCACGCGGAAGACGCGGTTCGGGAAGACGCAGCGGAAGTTTGGGCGCTAGCGCACCGCACCATGCATCAGTAGTCTGGGCACCAGCACCACCGCTCCCAGCAGGGGCCAGCGGCGTTGCCAGGGCTTGATTATGATCTTTGTCCCGGCATGGCGGTTAATCTTCCAGGCGAGGTAATCGACGCCGCCGGCAAAGGTGAAGCTGGCCTTGGCCAGCCGCAGCACCGACATCAGCTTGCCCCGGCGCTGGAGCTTGCGCCAGCGTGCTTGCGCCTCCGCTCTGTTGAACGCGGTTTCAGGAATCGCATCGCCAAACTGTCGGTAGCGCTCCATATCAGCGTCGACGATCGCGCCCGACCGATCCTCGCGCTCGGCGCGCAGTTCGGCACGATAGGTCTGGGCAAAGCCAACCCGCCAGATAGCGAGGGTATCGGGCAAGTCGGACATTGGCCGAGCCAGAGCAAACAAGGTTGGCGCGGCAGTGGCAATAGCGGCTACCGCACTTGCTTGGGCGCCTTCGTCGGCCACCCAAACCAGCCGCGAGGGCTGGGCAAAGCGTGCCCAAACCGAAACCGTGCTCGCTTCGACGCCGTTGAGCGCAGCAAAATCGGCCTCACTCAGCACCGCATATTTGGCCGCCAGCCCGTCATGCGCAAAGGGAAAGACGTTGGGCGGGATCAGCCGGTTTGCCGTTGCCAGCCAGCGCCTGGAATAAGCCGCATCATAGTCCGAAACGATGAGGTAGAAATCGAGCATCAGCCCGTCAAGTTCGCGCTGGCGCAGGCAAGATCCGTAAAACAGCACGGCTCGAGAGGCCGTACCATGTTGCGCCGCAATCGCTGTCGCGATCGCCGTCACGCGGGGATCGACCGGCTCCGCCAGCTCAGCGACCACCAGCGCGGCAAGCGCAGTCACGCTGCGAGGCGGAGAAACGAGACCGGCGGGGTCGACCGCAATACGATCGGACGTCCGGTCAGCGCATGGAATTCTTCCCCGTCGAGGATGACGCTGGACTGCTCGCTTTCGATACGGATCACATCGCCCTGTTCAACATGGACGCCGTTCACAGGACGATTTCCCAATTGCCCGCGGATGCTGGCGATCAAGGCCTTGACCAAGGCCAGGGGTGACTGGTCCACTGCCATAAGCTTGAGGCCCGTGGCCCGACCGCCTGATTTTCCTCCGAGCAGCATCTTTTCCAGCGTCGTGACGATCAGGAACGCGAAACGCTGCGGGGTCTGCCCGTCCCGAATCAGCGAGACCTTGACTGGCTGTGGCTCCGGCGGCAGATATTTGCCGCGCACGCCGAATATTGCCGAGAACAGTACGAGAATACCGGCAAGGACATGGCTCACGCCATTGGGCAGACCAAGCGGATAGATTTTGTGCCGACAGTAAAGGATCGTGTCGGCAAAACCTGCGCCGCCAAGGAACATGCCCAGTACGGGCCGGTTGATCGCGGTATCGCCTTCCGTCAGCGCAATCAGTTCGCGCTCCACAAGATGGCTGGTCATGTCGGTTCGGGCGAGCTGCACGATCCGCTGGAGCGCGATGAGCGGATCCCCCGAAGAACCGAGATCCAGTGCAATCAGATTGGTCTTGCCATTGGGCAGGACGGCTACGGGCGGAGGCTCTCGCCCGAACTGGCCGCCATTGTAGAGCTCGGTCAGCGCCGCCTGAACGGTGCCATCCCCGCCATTGATGATCAGAACCTTCGGACGGACTCTTGCGATCGACTCGAGTGCCTCCGCAATCTGGCCGACCTGTTCAACTTCATAATGGAAAACATCGGGTTGGGCGGCGCAATAGGCACGAATCCGGGGCAGCATGCCGCGATTGCCGGTCGAACGCGGGTTCGACAGGAGCGCGACGGCCACCATATCAGCGGCCCGAGCTCATCTGGACAGGCTTCACCGAGCCGCCCGAGAGATATTTGAGAACGACCGTGATTGGCGTCACGCCATCACCAACCTGGACGGCAACCTTGTTTGCCGGGGGACGACGGCCAAAGAGGATATCGAAAAGCGAAATGGGCGGATTGCCGGATGCGCCCGCACCGTCGGCACGGTCCGTATCACTGTTGGCGTTGATATCGTGCCGGATATCGACCGCGTAGGTTCCGGCGTGCGGAACAGGCATGCAAATTGCCACAGAGCCTGACGATGGCACATCGGTCAGGGTTCGCTTCAGATAATGCTTCTTGTCGAACCATGTCGACGGGCTCCCGCCAAAAGTGCGGGCGCGTACGGTCCCTGCCCGATTCTTGAAACCGACCACGTTGACGAGGATGGCGGGACCGTCGCCGCGTTCGCAAACCGTCGCGTCCGGCCCCAGAACCGTCGCGTCGGCCGGCGCCGCGAACGCTAGCGGCAGGCCAATAAGACAGAAGCGAAATTTCGACATGACCAAGTGACTCCTCAAGGCTATATCCGACGAAACAATGTCGGAAACTCCCTGTCTGACGGACACTATCGAGGGTCTTTGCGGCGAAATGATGGTCACGGGATAAACAGAAGCTAACATTATGCTCTCAGCCACTGACCGCTATCTTGCCCGGCTTATCGCCGTTCCACTGATCTCGACTCTCGTCATCGCGGCGATGCTGCTTGTGCTCGACAAGATGTTGCGGCTTTTCGATTTCGTTGCGTCGGAAGGTGGGCCGGTAAGCGTCGTATGGCGAATGTTGGCCAATCTCCTGCCCGAATATCTCTCGCTGGGTATCCCGATCGGACTGATGCTGGGCATCCTGCTCGCCTTTCGGCGTATTGCGCTTTCATCGGAACTCGACGCCCTCAAGGCAGTCGGCCTAGGTTATGGGCGGCTGTTGCGCACCCCCTATCTCTATACAATTGCCCTTGCCCTCGTGAATCTCGCGATTGTCGGCTATGTGCAGCCTTATGCCCGTTATGCCTATGAGGGGTTACGCTTCGAATTGCGATCAGGGGCGTTGGGGGCGTCGATCAAGGTGGGCGAATTCACGCATCTTGGCAAACGCATGACGATGCGAATCGAAAAAAGTTCGAACAATGGCCGCAACCTCAGTGGCATATTCGTCATGGGCGAAGGCAAGGGTGGCAAGACATTGGCCGTTACGGCCCAAACCGGAACCTTCATGGCAACCGACGATCCCGACACCATCATCTTGAGGTTGGCAAATGGCGTGCTCGTCCACAACGCTCCTGGTTACAAGACGCCAAGGATCCTGAGTTTCACAGGTCATGACTTGCCAATCGACCTGCCCAAGATCGAAGCCTTTCGGAATCGTGGTGGCAAGGATCGGGAACTCACCATTCCCGAACTGGCGCGCGTAGGCAACGATCCAACAGTGTCCAAAATGATCCGTGACGAAACGCGCGCGAATTTCCATTTCCGGCTGGTTGAAGTCGCAATGATGCTGCTCCTGCCCCTGCTGGCCGTTGCACTAGCGGTGCCGCCCAAACGCTCCTCGTCGGCGCTCGGCGTGTTCCTCTCCATCGTGATGGTTGTGGCCTATCACAAGGTCAATGAATATGCCGAGGGGATGGGGGCTCTGGGGCGGATTGATCCGCTCTTTGCGCTCTGGGTACCGTTTCTGGGCTTTTCGGCTTTGATCTGCTGGATGTTTTACATAATCGCCTATGTTCCGGGCGGCCAGCCAATTGGCGCGCTTGAGCGCTTCTTCTCCGCTGCAGCGTCGACAATCCGGCGACAAGTGACCCGGCTCGTATCCGGCATTTCGGGCGCATAATCATGTCGAACTCCTTTTTCCCGTCGAGCACCATCACCTGGTACATGGCACGCATGTTCCTGCTCCGCAGCTTCGCGGTGCTGTTTGCGCTGGCACTCGTCCTCCAGACACTCGACCTGCTTGGTGAATCGGGCAACGTCCTTGCGCATCCCGGCAATGGCAGTCCTGAACTGTGGAAATATCTTTTTCTGCGTCTGCCGCAGATCGTTGCGTTCCTCTTGCCATTTTCGATCCTGCTCGGGACGCTTGTCACACTTGCGACGCTCAACCAGAACAGCGAAGTCATATCGATGAAGGCGGCTGGACTATCGGCGCACCAGGTACTTGCTCCGCTGTTTGTCGCCGCTTTTGGAGTTGCGATCCTTTCCTTCACCTTCAACGACCGGATCGTTTCGCGCGCGAGTGCGACGCTCGACCTTTGGCAACGCGCGGACTACGGGCCCATTCCCGTCGATCGCAAAAGCGCGAGCAATGTCTGGGTGCGCGACGGCGATCATCTGATCCATGCCGGCAGCGTGACGGGTCGAGGGCCCGAAACACGTCTTTTCGACGTCACGGTGTATAACAGGGCGGGCGGATCTCTCTTGGCCATTGTTCGCGCACCTCGGGCGGTGCCAAAGGCGGGCGGATGGACGTTGATCGATGCGAGTCGTTTCGATGTGGCACGCGGCGTTCAAACGCGATTGGGCGATGTGACCGCGGCAGGCGGCGTGCGGCCTGACCAGTTTACATTGGCCAACGTGGATTCCGATGGCCTGTCATTCCTCGGGCTTTGGAAGGCAATCGGGGACCTGCGCGAAGCCGGGCGACCCACCAGCACCCTCGAAGCCGGACTGTGGCACAAGTTGGCGGGCCCGCTTTCAACCATCCTGATGCCGCTTCTGGGTGCGGTCGCAGCCTTTGGCATTGCGCGTTCGGGCAGGCTGTTTGTCCGTGCCGTCATCGGAATGGCTCTGGGGTTTGCATATTTCGTTGCGGACAATTTCGGCCTCGCGATGGGCAATCTGGGCGCTTACCCTCCATTGCTTGCTGCTTGGGGGCCCTTTTTCCTCTTCCTGTTTATCGGGGAAGCAGTCCTGATTCAAACCGAGGAATGACCTTAATTACTCTTGGTCGTATTGCTCACCAGCCGCACAACCAGCCCGGGAAGCCCCGCATAGTTGGCGCGATAATAGGTTGATTCAGGGGCCAGTGCCGCGCTCAAGCGGCGATGCGCTTCACCAAGCGCATGATAGGGAACGCCGGGGAGCAGATGATGCAGGGCATGGTAGCGCAGGCCTACCGGCGCCCAGAGTGCCGGGAGCAAAGCCGGAGGCGGGACATTGACGCTGTCAAGGAACTGGGCCGTTACGCTCATCACTTCGCCCTCATTTTCCCAGAGGTGCGCGACGAGCGTGCGGATCTGGTTGAGAACAACAACACCTGACGCAACACCGAGAAAGATCAGGAAGCTGCGGAGTGGCACAATCCCGGCGACGACGGCGGTCAACAAACCGATTGCCCACAGGCAGGCGGCGGATTCCAGCCAAAGCCACTGGCTCCGCGCTTCACCTTCGGGGTGGCGGCGGCGAAAGCCTGGGTTGATGACGAGGCCCGAATAGCGCTCGACGACCAGTGTCCGAAGCGGCCGGAACAGCAAGGACAAAGGCGTGAGCAGGGCATAGCGGAAGAAAAGCGCCACTGGCCCCAGGGCGGAGACAAGGACAAAGAGTGGAACGGTCCACGGCTTCATGAGTGCAAGCGGCAGATATTCGGGATCGTCCGCCGTTCCATAGCGGGTGCGGGCGTGGTGGAGATTATGCACGCCTTCATACATGAATGACGGAACGAGAAGCGGAATACCGATAATCGCGTTCCAGCCAAGGTGAAAGCCCGACACGGACGCCCGTTTGATATGAGTCAACTCGTGGATGAAGCTTCCAGCGCGATAGAGCGCAAGAATTGCAACGATCGCAGCAATGATCGCTGGAAACACTGACGAAGCGGCGATTGCGATGAGCAGCGCAGCATAGCCAATGGCCGCGGACGCCAGAAAATCCAACCAATAGATGCGCGAATCCGGCGCGTTCAGATCACGAGTGAGTTCGGCGGCAGTCCGAATCATGGCCATGTCGTCGTCCACACGTGTCGATTTCAAAGCGGAGACCGAACCGGTGTCGCGACGCTCGGAGACGCCGTCAGAGGAGAGTGTGGCAGTTTTCATCCTGTTGGTCATCACCAGAATATAGTGGCAGGATGATGGCGCATCCAGTCCGCCCCGAATTTCCGTATCGGTTGGGGATTCCCGCATTGCCATCAATCACGTAAGGCGGCTGGCAAAGGAGACACCTGTGGCGCAAGACACTCTCATCATCCGCCCGGTCGCTTCCCGCGCTGACCGCAAGGCTTTTGTCGATCTGCCTTTCCGTCTTTATGCAAACGATCCGAATTGGGTTCCGCCATTGAAAGGCGAAGTGCATGGCTTGATCACGCCCGGAAAGAATCCGTGGTTCGAACATGCCGAAATGCAGCTTTATCTGGCCGAACGCGATGGTCGGGTGGTGGGGCGCATTTCAGCCCATATCGATCATCTTGCGCTTAAGCAGCCACCTGAACAGGGCATGGGGCCCGGCGTCGGAAATTGGGGACTGTTCGAGGCTGAGGATGCCGAGACAAGTGCGGCGCTGATGGCGGCCGCCGAAGACTGGCTTCGGGACAGGAAGATGGCGCGGTCACTGGGGCCGATCAGCCTTTCTGTATGGGACGAGCCCGGGCTTCTTGTCAGCGGGTTTGAGCGCGCGCCGACGGTGATGATGGGCTTCAACAGTGTGCGCTACGGCGAATGGATCGAAGCCGCCGGCTATGCTGGCGTGCAGGATCTGCTCAACTATGCGTTGCCCATCGCAGAAGGCTTCCCGGAATTGACTAACCGGATCGTTGCCATGGGTGAGCGTAACAATCGCATCCGCATTCGCAGCGTCGACAAGCGGAAATTCAACGAGGAAGCGGCGCTGATTATCGGAATCCTGAACGATGCGTGGAGCGACAATTGGGGCTTCGTGCCCTTTACCCCTGCCGAGATCGCCTATGCTGGCAAGAAGCTCAAGCCGATCGTTTTTGAAGACCTGATCCGCATCGCCGAAGTGGATGGAGAGCCGGTTGCCTTCATGATGACGCTTCCCGATCTCAACGAAAGGATCCGGACATTCAACGGATCGCTCCTGCCATTCAACTGGATCAAGCTGCTCTGGTGGTTGCGCGCTCCGAAGGTGCGGACGATGCGCGTGCCCTTGATGGGCGTGCTCAAGAAACTCCAGTCAAGCAGAATGGCAAGCCAGCTGGCCTTCATGCTGATCGAATATATCCGCCGCGCGGCGATCAGCCGATATGGTGCCACCCATGGCGATTTTGGATGGGTGCTCGCCAGTAACGGTCCCATGCGCTCGGTGGGCGAAGCGGTTGGCGGGTCTGTTGACAAGACCTACCGCATTTATGAGAAGACCCTGTGATGGAAGACTTCACCCACCAACGCGCCGCATTCCGCGCCCTCCATGCGGATGGTTGTTTCATCCTTCCCAACCCATGGGACGCCGGAAGCGCAAGGCGGCTGGAAAGGCTGGGCTTCAAGGCGCTCGCCTCCTCCAGTTCGGCCGCAGCCTGGACGCTGGGCCTGACCGATCACGAGATTACGCTTGAGCAAATCCTCGATCATCTGACGCGGCTTTGCGCCGCAACCGATCTGCCCGTAAATGCCGATTTCGAGAGCGGATTTGCCGACACGCCCGAAGAGGTCGCCGTCAATGTGGCGCGCGCAATCAAGATGGGCATTGCCGGATTGTCGATCGAGGATCAGTGGAACGACGGACTTTATCCGCTCGATGATGCGGTGGAGCGCCTTGCCGCTGCCCGCGCCGCAATCGACACCTCGGGACAGGATGTGATGCTGGTGGCGCGGACCGAGGCCTATCTCAACGGCATCAAGAATGTCGATTTCGTGATTGAGCGGTTGACCGCCTTTGCCGATGCGGGCGCCGATTGCCTGTTCGCGCCGGGGATGACCGATCTGCAGGAGATCGCGGCGACTGTGAGGGCCGTTGCTCCCAAGCCAGTGAACGTGCTTATCATGAATCCCGAGATGCACGTCGCCGAACTTGCTGCTGTGGGCGTCCGCCGGATCAGCGTTGGCGGTGCGCTGGCTGCCGCCGCATGGCGCGGGTTTGACAAGGCCGCAGCGGCGCTCGCCGAGCAGATCGCCTAATCGAGTTCGATCCAGGCTGCGGCGTGGTCGCTGGCCTTTTCGCGATCGCGATGCTCCTTGTCGACCCCGGCATCGACCAGACGGTCGGCTGCTTCGGGCGAAAGCATCAGGTGATCGATGCGAAAGCCGGCATCGCGCTGCCAGCTGCCCGCCTGATAGTCCCAATAGGTCCATAGCGAGCCGGTTGGATGCCGCGCACGCAGCGCATCGGTCAAGCCCAGCGCCGCGAGCCGACGGAACGCGGCGCGGCTTTCGGGCTGCATCAGGGCGTCGTCCTGCATCGAACGCGGGTTGGCGATATCGGCGTCGGTCGGGATGACATTATAGTCCCCCGCTAAAACCAATGGAATCTCCAGCGCTAGCAACGTTTTTGCGCGCTTGGTCAATCTTTCGAACCAGCGTAGCTTGAAGTCGAATTTCGGCCCCGGTTGCGGGTTGCCATTGGGCAGATAGATACTGGCGATTCGCACGCCCATGACGTCGGCCTCAATGTAGCGGCTATGTTCATCCTCCGGCTCACCGTCGAGACCCCTTTGCATTTCAAGGGGCGCTTCACCGCGCGACAATATGGCGACCCCATTGAATCCCTTCTGTCCATGCCAGACCCCGCGATATCCCGCGGCTTCGATGTCCGCTACTGGGAGTGTTTCATCGCTGGATTTCAGTTCCTGGAGGCAGACCACATCCGGTGCGGTTTCATCGAGCCATTCGATCAAACGCGGGAGGCGCGCCTTGATTCCATTCACATTATAGGTGGCAATCCGCATTTATCGGACGGTCAGCATGTCGAACGAAAAACCGGTGCCCACTTTTTCTGCCATCTCTTCTAGACTGAAAAACTCGCACCACATCCACAGCCTGACGCCGCCTGCGGATTTGTAATCCGGAACGCCGATCCACCCAGTGATTCAACAAAATCGACTTCGGAGCCTTCGATCAGGTCAAGGCTCATCGGATCGACAACCAGCCGGACATCCCCATTCTGCGTGACGATATCGTCGTCCTCAACCGAATCAGCCAGACCATAGCGATACTGAAAGCCCGAACAACCGCCGCCTTCGACCGAAAGCCGCAGGATCGCAGCCTTGCCTTGCCGCTGCGCAATCCATGCGACGCGCGCCGCCGCATTGTGGGAAAGTGTAACACTCACGGTATGAAGATAGGCATTAAGCGAGCCCGCCGCAACCGGCGGGGCAGAAAGGGCCTATTTTGCCGATGTATCGAGCGGGCCGCCAACAGCAACCTTGGCCGTTCCATTGCGACGCTGCATCGCCACCAGATAGTCGGAGGTCTGGAGAAACGGTACCGGATTGACAGCCCGGCCATCGATCCGGACTTCATAATGAAGATGCGTGCCGGTCGAACGTCCTGTTGAACCCATCAACGCGATCAGCTGGCCGCGCTTCACCCGCATCCCCGGCGAAACGAGGAATGACGAAAGATGCCCATAACGGGTCTGAATTCCGCGGCCATGCTCAAGTTCGAC
>JANNLW010000093.1:0-5973 GCA_031397145.1 Sphingomonadales bacterium
TCTTGGCGTCACTCTCCGGCGCCCGGACCGCAGCCTCAAGGACACTCGTTGCGCCCTCAAGATCACCGGCAAGAGCTACGGCAAGGCCAAAGTCTGAAGCTGCCAGCCGATCGCGATAGGTATCGAGGGTTGCAAGCGCACGATCATTATGGGCGTTGGCAATCTGGGCAAGTGCCAGGTTCAGGCCAGCGCGGACATTCGCCGGATCAAGCGAAGCGGCTTCTCCCAACATGGTTTCGGCCGAAATAAATCGTCCGGCCGAAAGATAAGCCTGGCCGAGAAGGGCGCGATATTCGGCGACGCGTGGCATCGCCGCGACAGCAATCTCTGCCTTTTCCACGGCATTGGCGAATTTGCGCTTGTCCATGAATTTGGCGGCTTGTTGAGCCGCTTCCGCCGCCTTTGCAGGTGCCGACGCCTCATTGCGGTATTGCGATGCATTGACCGGAGCGATCGCTGTCACCAGCACGAGTGACGACGCTGCGATTTTGAGCATGCCAACAGTTTTCATCATTCGCCTCCGTTTTGTTTTTGTCGATTCAACTGGGTGATTTTCTCGCCAACGATGCATTGTCAGGTTGCCGGGCTAGGAATTCGTCAAGCGCCTGGGTCACGACTTGTTGGGCCGAGCGGTGCTGGACAGCGCACACGAGGCGCAGCCGCAAATGCCGTTCGCCATCAAGCCGCAACGTGAAGGCGGCTTTCCCGCTTGATCCGGGAAGAGCGCGTGGCACGCGTGACAATGACTGAACCGTGGCGGACGACAGTTCCCGAGCCAGTTCCTTCTGTTGTTTGACCACAACAGGCGGTTCTTGCCTCAGATCGAAGTCAATATCGGGATGCAGAGGGACCGGCGCTGTATCATGGCCCATATCATTCCAGCCAAGATCGTCATGGTGGTCATGATGGATCGGCACGACTTGAGCCGGATTTTCAAGGTTCTCGAGGGTCATGTGGAAACCCTGCGGACGCATGGCAGGCTTGGCCTGGCCCTTGCGTGCAAGCAGTGTCGAAGACAGCGAGGCGAATGTCTTGGGTTCGTTCATGGCTCTGGCCTCTCCGCTCATCACGCCACCCCTCGACGGCCAAAGCCTCCGGCTGAATAGGAGCGAGTCTGAAACGCGACCTGAGGCTGGTTCGGAGCCGCAAACACCGTTCGCCTGAAATTCTTTTCAAGCCGGTCGGCAATATATTTCCACAATTCGACAATCTCTGCCGCGGAACGTCCCTTGGGATCGACCTCCATGACCGTGCGGCCATCGATCATCGAAGCCGCATAGTCAGTGCGGTGGTGGAGTGTGACGGGAGCCACAGTGCCATGCTGCGAGAGCGCAACAGCGGCTTCAGATGTGATCTTGGCTTTTGGCGTTGCTCCGTTGACAACGAAGATAAGTGGCTTGCCAGCGCGTTCGCAAAGATCGACCGTCGCACCGACGGCGCGCAGATCATGCGGACTGGGGCGAGTCGGGATGACGATCAGTTCGGCAACGGCGATCACGCTCTGGATGGCCATTGTAATCGCAGGCGGTGTATCGATGACGGCCAGTTTGAAGCCTTGTTCGCGTAGCATTTCAAGATCACTCGCAAGACGGGCAACGGTGGTCTGCGCAAAGGCAGGAAGCTCGGTTTCCCGCTCGTTCCACCAATCTGCGAGCGATCCTTGCGGATCGATATCTATGAGGACGACCGGGCCGGCGCCCGCAAGTTGCGCCTGGACAGCCAGATGCCCCGACAAGGTCGTCTTGCCGGACCCGCCCTTTTGCGATGCCATCGCCAGTACGCGCATAAAAATTCCCCGAGTTGCAATGCTTCGCCCCTAATTCGCATGCTGATGGCTAAAATAAGGTTAACACTTGTGACCCTTGGACATGCTTTTTTGCCTTGATTTCGGTCGCGCAAAATTGTGCAAGGAAGAAGTTGAGCGCAATGGCGTCAATACGTCAGGGTTTTCAGCGCGTCGGAGTGTGAAATATGGTACGATCAGCGTTGGCTACGCTCGGCTTGTTGGCTGCAATATGGTCTTCACCCGTTTTGGCGGATGTGAAGGCGGGCGTCGACGCCTGGAGCAGGGGGGATTATGCCACAGCGGTCAAGGAATGGCGTCAGCCCGCGATCAATGGCGATGCCGATGCGCAGTTCAACCTCGGGCAAGCCTACAAGCTCGGGCGCGGCGTGCCAGTCGATCTAAAAGCTGCAGAGGAGTGGTATCGCAAGGCATCACTTCAGGGCCATCTTCAGGCCGAAGACAATTATGCCCTCATCCTCTTTCAGAACGGGGACCGGCAGAAATCGCTCCCGTATATCCAGAAATCAGCCGGTCGCGGCGAACCGCGCGCGCAATACATCCTTGCGACGGCCCTGTTCAACGGAGACATGGTCAAGAAGGACTGGCCTCGTGCCTATGCCCTGATGACGCGGGCCTCTGCCGCCGGCCTTGGTGCCGCGTCCGCCAGCCTCGCAGAAATGGATCGCTACATACCGCTTGACCAGCGGCAAAAAGGGCTGGTGATGGCACGCGCACTTGAAGAGCAGGCCGCACGCCCGATGCCCCTGCCCGATCCGGTGATGAAGGGGCCGTCCAAGCCGGTGACGGTGATCCGCACAGAGGCGCTGCCGTCGTCCAAACCGCCGGTAACGGCACCAAAGCCAGCGCCGAAACGGGTTGTCAAAACAATGCCACCCGAACCGAAACCACAGGTGGCGATAGCTTCACCCAAATCAAGCAAACCTGCAGCAGGTCAATCGGGGAACTGGCGGATCCAGCTTGGCGCATTCAGTGACCCCACAACAGCAAAAAAACTCTGGGCAACATTGCAGGGCAAGTCAGCCGGGCTTTCCGGTCTCCAGCCTTTTTATGTCAAGGCCGGTTCGATTACACGCCTTCAGGCGGGGCGGTTCGAATCCAAAGCCACCGCCGAAAAGGCGTGTGCATCGCTAAAGTCGGCAGCACAGCCCTGTTTTCCCGTGGCGTCCTGACGGTTCGACCCCTCTCAATCGGGAATGGCGCAAATCCTGATCAGTGGATCCAGTCAGACTTCGAATATCCCATGCCATAGAGAATCGTCGTCAGATCGCCATGTGTTACACCTGCGCCAGCCGCATCCCGAGTCTTGAGCTTGGCGTGGTAGGCGACGCCAAGGCCGGCGGCTTCGATCATCGGGATATCGTTGGCGCCGTCTCCAACAGCAAGTGAGGCACTCTTTTCCCAGCCTCTTTCTGCCAATGCTGCCAAAAGCGCATTCTTCTTGGCAGCCGCCCCTATTATCGCTCCGTCGACTGTGCCGTTGAGCATGCCGGCATCGATACCCAATCGGTTGGCGATGACGCGGTCGAAACCGATTTCAGCGCCCACCGGTTCGGCAAAGCGGGTAAAACCACCCGAGACGAGAACGGCATACCCTCCATGCGCCCGGATCGTCTGGACGAGTTCCCTGGCGCCCGGCATGATCTTCACGCGTTCCGCAAGGCATTGCTCGATCACGCTTTCGGGCAACCCCTTGAGCAAGGCGACACGGCTTTTGAGGGCATCCTCGAAATCGAGTTCGCCGCGCATTGCCCGTTCAGTCACTTCGGCAATCTGCGGTTTGATACCGGCATAATCGGCCAACTCATCGATGCATTCGACGGTGATCATCGTCGAATCCATGTCCGCCACGATCAAGCGACGGCGGCGGTCGGCCGTTTTCTGGACGATCACGTCGATGCCAGAAATCGCGCCTTCCAACGCGGCACGCCCGCCAAACGCGTCGCCTGTGAAATGAAGGTCACAGGCGCTCCCGCGTTCGAGCCAGGTTTGCGCAACCGTATCCGCACCGGCTTCGCCCAATCGATCGGCCAGCGCAGAAACATCACCTTCATTCAGCGCATCTGCCGCTATAAGGGTTGCTGTGAACATGAAATCCGATCCAGAAAAACTGCCATTGATCCTGATCGCAGGCCCGACGGCGAGCGGCAAGTCGGCGCTCGGGCTCGCGCTGTCAAGATTGCTTCCGGTCACGATCATCAATGCAGATGCGAGCCAGGTCTATCGCGACTTGCGGATTGTATCGGCACGGCCATCCCCGGCCGACGAGCGACAAGCGCCTCACCGGCTTTTTGGTCACGTCGACGGGGCCAAAGGCTATTCGGCGGCGCAATGGGCCGATGATGCCCGCGAAACGATTGCCAAGGTGCGGGCAAACTGGCGCATCCCGCTGCTGGTCGGCGGAACGGGACTTTATATTCGCACACTGCTGGACGGCATTGCTCCCGTGCCAGATATTGACCCCGTTGTAAGGCGAGTGGTCCGGGCGCTGTCGGTTGCCGAGGCACATGTCGCCTTGACTGCAGAGGATCCGGCCGCCGCTGCCCGTCTTTCCCCCAACGATACCACCCGCGTCGCGCGCGCACTTGAAGTTGTGCGATCAACAGGAAAGCCGCTGGCGCATTGGCAGGCAGAACGGACAGGCGGAATCGGAAACGAAGTCCGCCTTGTTCCGATGGTCCTCCTGCCGCCAAGAGAATGGCTTCTCGCAAGATGTGACGCACGGTTCGATGCCATGCTGACAGAAGGTGGCAAGGACGAAGTGGCCGCACTTATTGTGCGCAACCTCGACCCAACCCTTCCCGTCATGCGCGCGATCGGAGTCCGCGAAATTGCCGGGATGCTGGCGGATCCGGCCAGCGTGCCAAGTCTGACGGAACAGGCCAAAATCGCGACCCGCCAATATGCCAAGCGGCAATATACCTGGTTCCGCAACCAACCTCCAAGCCATTGGCTGCGGATCGAAGCGCAATTAGACAATGATATTATCAATTATTTAGCAACTAAATTACAACATATGGCGTTGACAGATTAGTTTGTTATCATTAGCGGGCTGCGCTTGCGCTCGTCGTATTGCGGTGCAACAGCCGCGCAGCCCATGAAAAGCGTCAGTTTGAGAAAGTGAACGAGATGGCCAAGGAACTGTCAGGAGCCGATATCCTCATCGAGGCGCTTTGCGATCTCGGTGTGGACGTCATTTTCGGCTATCCGGGCGGTGCTGTCCTCCCGATCTATGACGCGCTGTTCAAGCAAAAGCGTATCCGCCACGTCCTTGTCCGGCACGAACAGGCCGCGACCCATGCCGCCGAGGGCTATGCGCGATCCACCGGAAAGCCCGGGGTCGTTCTGGTCACATCGGGTCCGGGCGCGACGAACGCCGTCACGGGCATCACCGACGCGTTGATGGATTCGATCCCGATGGTCGTCATCACCGGCCAGGTCGCCACCCACCTGATCGGCAGCGATGCCTTTCAGGAGGCCGATACCGTTGGCATCACGCGGCATTGCTCCAAGCACAACTATCTCGTGAAGACGCCCGAAACACTGGGTTATGTCATCCATGAAGCGTTTCACATCGCGACGTCTGGCCGCCCCGGTCCGGTGGTCATCGATATCCCCAAGGACGTCCAGGTTGCGACTGCGCGCTATTCCAAGCCGGGCCCGATCAATCACCAGAGCTACAAACCCCAGGTCAAGGGCGACATCAAGCTGATCGAAACGGCGGTCGAGATGCTCGCTGCGGCCGAACGCCCGATCCTTTACACCGGTGGCGGGGTGATCAACGCCGGGCCGGGTGCAGCCCAGGTCCTGCGCGAGCTGGCCCGTATTACCGATGCACCGGTAACCTCCACATTGATGGGCCTTGGTGCCTTCCCGGCGTCGAGCGACCAGTGGCTCGGGATGCTCGGCATGCACGGTACGTATGAAGCCAATTGGGCGATGAACCAGGCGGACCTGATCGTCTGTCTTGGTGCGCGATTCGATGATCGGGTGACCGGTCGCCTTGATGCCTTTGCCCCCAAGGCGCGCAAGATCCATATCGATATCGATCGCAGTTCGATCAACAAGGTCGTTCCCGTCGATGTCGGTATTGTCGGCGACGTCGGTCGGGTGATCGAGGACATGGTCAAGATATGGAAAGGCCGCCAGCACCAAAAGCAGGATCTTTC
>JANNLW010000108.1:0-4639 GCA_031397145.1 Sphingomonadales bacterium
CTTCATCGAGCAGCGCCGCAACTTCGTGTAGCGTCTCGGCAGAAACGTCATCGCGGGTCAGGCGGTGCTGGAGAACCTGCTGCAAATTACCCATAGCACGACGGATCGGCGCACCTTCGGTCTTCTCTCGCTGCGCTCCCATTTCTGCGAGCTTGGCAAACGCCGTTTCGACTTCTTCTGACTTTTCCGTCAGATGAACCTTGCCTGCGTCCGTAATGGCAAAACGCTTGCGCGATCCCTCGGTTTTTTCCTCGTCGATCAGGCCCATGTCCTGAAGCAGGGTCAAGGTTGGATAGACCACACCGGGGCTTGGCGCATAGGTTCCGTTGCTTCGTTCCTCGATCTCACGGATCAAGTCATAGCCATGGCGCGCCATTTCTTCGATCAGCTTGAGAAGGACGAGCCGCAATTCGCCCGATTCAAATACGCGACGACGACCGCCCCGTTCACCCGAGCTGTGACGACCGCCGAAGCCATGACGGCTATGGCCCCATATTGCGTACATTCCACGCGGCCCACAGCCGCGCATTGCTTTTGCATAGAACATGAAATTTCCTTTCTTATGTGTATTTTTAGTAACATTAAGATATATCTTAGAATTATTATGTCAACCCCTGTCCACATTTCGTCGCGAGTGCGTATATGAGGGCCTATGCCGGACCTGTTCCCCGAATCCTTCTCCGTAGAAGCCGAATCCAAGTCTGCCGACGCTCCGCTTGCGGAACGTTTGCGACCTCGTTCGCTGGATGAAATCGTTGGACAAGATCATCTGACTGGCACTGACGGTGCGATCGGACGAATGGTCGCGGCGGGAAAACTGGCATCAATCATTTTATGGGGGCCGCCCGGCACTGGTAAAACGACCATGGCGCGCCTGTTGGCGGATGCCGTTGGTCTCCGTTTTGAAGCGATCTCTGCAGTATTTTCCGGTGTTGCTGACCTGAAGAAACTTTTTGCCGGTGCAAAGGATCATGCGCGTGACGGTCGGCGGACGCTGCTGTTCGTGGACGAGATCCATCGTTTCAACAGGTCTCAACAGGATGGGTTCCTGCCATTTGTCGAGGACGGCACAATCACACTCGTCGGCGCCACAACCGAAAATCCGAGCTTCGAGTTGAATGCGGCCTTGCTGAGCCGGGCTCAAGTCCTGATCCTTCATCGCCTCGATGCTACTGCGCTCGAAACGTTGCTCGATCGAGCAGAAGCGAGCACCGGGAACCCCCTGCCTCTGACCCCAGATGCACGCGCCGCTCTGATTGCGAGCGCAGACGGCGACGGTCGATTCCTTCTCAATCAAGTCGAAACCCTTGTTTCGATAGGAATTGTCGAACCGCTGGATCCTACTGCTTTGTCCGAACTGCTTCATCGGCGGATGCCTGTCTATGACAAGGATCGTGAGGGACATTATAACCTCATCTCGGCGCTCCATAAGGCGCTACGAGGCTCAGACCCGCAAGCGGCGCTCTATTATCTCGCCCGCATGCTGGTTGCTGGCGAGGAGCCACTTTATGTCCTGCGGCGCCTCGTTCGTTTTGCTAGTGAGGATGTTGGACTGGCCGATCCGCACGCGCTTGTCCAATGCTTGGCTGCCAAGGATGCCTATGACTTTCTTGGTAGCCCGGAGGGCGAACTCGCGATCGTGCAGGCCTGTCTCTATCTTGCGACGGCACCAAAATCGAACGCGGCCTATGCTGCGCAAAAATCTGCCTGGGCGGTTGCTCGCGATACTGGGTCTCTGACGCCGCCCGCCAACATTCTCAATGCGCCAACTCGGCTTGTGAAGGAGGTCGGATATGGCAAGGGCTATTCCTATGACCATGACGCGGAATATGGCTTAAGCGGAGCCAATTACTGGCCCAAAGAGATGGCACCGCAATCATTCTACAAGCCGGTCGAGCGCGGATTCGAGTCCAGGATTGCTGAACGCATCGCCCATTGGGACCAATTGCGGAAGGAGCGCTCGGCATGACCGGTCGCTATCGTGCTGCAGTCTGCACCGCGCTGACGGGGCCCGACTCAATCCGGATCGAGGAACAGGCTGAGCGGCGGCTTCAAGACGGCGAAATCCGTATTGCCGTGCGCGCCGCGGGTCTCAACTTTCCCGATTTGCTGATGACATTCGGAAAATACCAGGTTCGTCCCGACCCACCGTTCGTGCCCGGAATGGAAGTGGCGGGCGAAGTGATCGAGGTTGGAGAGGCTGTTATCGGCATCCGACTCGGCGATCGTGTAAAGGCGGGTACGAAGGGCGGCGGATTTGCGGAGCAACTTGTTGTTCCAGCAGCCGCGGTCAACCCCTTGTCGGCGATACTGAGTTTCGAAGAGGGTGCTTGCTGGCATGGGGCTGCGATCACCGCGTGGCACGCTCTGCACGACAAGGCGGCTCTGGTTGCGGGAGAAACGGCGCTCATTCTTGGTGCCAGCGGCGGTGTCGGCATGGCGGCCGTGAAACTTGCGAAACACAAGGGTGCCTTCGTTATCGGCACAGGTTCGAGTGCGACCAAGCGTGACGCAATTCTGGAAGCCGGAGCGGACCATGCGCTCGACCCGGCGGCGGCCGATCTGGCCGATCAGGTCAAGTTCCTGACCAATGGCAAAGGTGCCGACGTTGTCTTTGATCCCGTCGGTGGGGAACTTTCGATCAAGGCCACTCGCGCGATCGGATGGGGGGGGCGGTTTCTTATCATCGGCTTTGCGAGCGGCACCATCCCCAACTTTCCAGCGAACCACGCAATGATAAAGGGCTATAGCCTTATCGGTATGCGTGCGGGTGAGTCTGGCCGTCGCAATCCAGCACTTGGCGAACGCAATCGTGAGGCTCTAGACGCGCTCGCGAGTCAGGGCGTAATGCGCCCGCACATTTCAAGGCAATTTGCGCTTGATGAGACCGCCGATGCATTACGCGCGCTCGAGGATCGCACTGTGATCGGACGCGCCATTATCGTCATGTCATGAGATCCTTCAGCCAGTTCTCAGTCGTCGACTGGTCGGGAGCCACAGGTCCACGACAAAAGGGTATCGCAATTGCCATTTGCGGTCCGGGCAGCACCGCACCCACTCTGGTTCGGCCCGACCATATTTGGTCACGCCATGATGTTCTGGATTGGCTGCACCATGATATGCCGAGAGATACGCTTGTCGGGTTTGACCTGTCTCCGGGCCTGCCTTTTGCGGATGCCGGGGCCTTTTTCCCTGGTTGGGCCCGAAGTCCAATCGACGCGCGATCGCTTTGGGCGCTGGTCGACAATCTGTGCACAGACGATCCAAACCTTGCGGCATCGCGATTTGTCGACCATCCTGAGGCGAGCCGGTATTTTCGCCGTCATGGGGGGCGAACTGGGGATCGGTTCGGGATGGGCCAGGGCCGTTTGCGGGTCGTCGAGCACAGGCAGCGTGCATGCAACCTGGCACCCTATAGCTGCTTCAATCTGGTAGGCGCTGCACAAGTAGGCAAATCCAGCCTCACTGCGATGCGGATGCTGCACCGACTGGGCAGGGAAATTCCTATTTGGCCATTTGACCCTGCTCCGGAAAGGGGGTCGCTGATCGTTGAAATCTACACGAGCCTCGCGGCCCGCGCCGCAGGCATCCGCAAAGGATTGAGCAAATTGCGGGACGCCCGTGCACTTGACGCGGCACTCACGAAGTTGGGTTGCGAGCCGCACATGCCGTTGCGGCACTATACAGACCACGCGACCGATGCGATCCTGACATCGGCCTGGCTCCGTACCGTCGCACATGAAGATCATCTCTGGAGCCCCGATGGCTTGGCGGACGTCGCTTTAACCGAGGGTTGGACCTTTGGCGTAACCTGATAGTCTTGGCACAAAGGATGCTTGCCCATTTCAAACCCACCTCCCCTATTCGGCTGTATCGAAGCTGGCGGCACCAAATTTGTCTTGGGGATCGTGACCGGACCGGGCGGCATCGAAGCGTTACACCGAATTGACACGACGACACCCGAGGAGACTATTGGCGCAGCGCTCAAATGGATGCTGAACGAAAGCGGCAAAGTCGGGGGGCTAAAAGCGGTCGGCATTGCGAGTTTTGGTCCCGTTTCACTCGACCGTGCGTCCTCGGACTATGGGTTCATTACCCGCACGACCAAATCAGGCTGGTCACATACAAGCTTTGCGCCGGTATTTGCCGACGCCTTTGGCGTTCCAGTCGGATTCAATACGGACGTAAATGGCGCGGCGCTTGCCGAACATCGCTGGGGAGCTGCGAAGGGTACAGCCCTAAGCGTCTATCTCACGGTTGGGACAGGTATCGGTGGCGGAGCGATTGTGGATGGTCGCATACTCCATGGATTGAACCATCCGGAAATGGGCCATATTCGCCTACCCCATCACCCGCTGGATACCGAATTTCGAGGCGTTTGCCCGTTCCACGGCGATTGCCTTGAAGGGCTGGCCAGTGGACCCGCGATCAAGGCGCGTTGGGGAAGCAGCTTGTCCGAAATGCCAGACACGCATCCCGCGCATGAAATCATAGCCTGGTATCTCGCGCAAATGGTCTTCACGCTCCAGGCTATCATGGAACCCGCACGCATCGTTCTTGGGGGAGGCGTCATGGCGACACCGGGCTTGATCAATCGCATCCAGCGCGAGGCCGAACTCCTTGGCGGCGGCTATTTTAA
>JANNLW010000118.1:0-12121 GCA_031397145.1 Sphingomonadales bacterium
ATGAACAGCGCCATTACGAGCGCCTCCGGAATGGCGAAGCAATAGGCCGCCAAGGGCGTCGGCGTGATCGTGCGGTGGTGGAAGAGGTGAAAGCTCTTGAACAGCCGCGGATGGTGCATCGCACGATGGCTCCAGTAGAAATAGGCGTCGTGCGCGACGATGATCGCCGCCAGCATGCCAAGATTCCCGGCCAGCCCGAAACTGCCCTCAATTTCGTGGATGATGCCACGCCTGACGCCCCAGATGACGAACATGCTGACAAATACATAGACGAGGACGGTGCGCACCGAAGCGGCGACTTCGCGGCGGATGTCCGCTGATGTTGCCGTCCGCTTCTGGATCTGCCGGCTGCGCCACGGCGTGCGTTTCAAAAGCCATACCAGCGCTGCAATCAGTGAGGCGGCGATGGCATAGCGGCCGAAATCGAAAGCGAAGACATGCGGCGCCATTTCCCGCGTGATGCCCCATAATGTTGTTGCGTGGTCCATTGAACACTCCTTTTGGATCGATGGAGCGGTAGTGGTGGATTTCTGAAATACATTCTCTGCCGGTTTCGAAACCGGCTAGCCGATTCCGGAATCAATCAGCTTTGACGATTGCGGAATGCTGTGGGCGTCATTCCTTCCGCCTCGCGAAACGCCCGATTAAACGGGCCTAGAGAGCCAAATCCGGCATCCAGCGCAATTGTCAGGATCGGCACTTGCCTCTGATCGGGGTCGCTCAATGCCAACTTCACTTCATCCAGTCGATACCCGTTCAGGAAGCTGGCAAAATTTCGCTGGCCCAGTTGCCCGTTGATGAGGCGCCTCATTCGATACTCGGGTTCACCCAGTTGTCCTGCCAGCTTGGCGATCGTCATTGTCTCGTCGCGATAAGGTCGTTCGGCTTCCATATAGCCGAGAAGGCGTGCAGCAAGAGGATCATCGACTGTATGGCTTGGAAGGCTGGCCTCCTCGTTTTTTCGATATTGCCCTAACAAGTCGGGCCGCCGCATCCCAAACATGACGATGCACAATGCAAATGTGAGCAAAAGAATGCCAATCTGCAAAATCGAGCGCCAACGCTCCGGTGCTAGATCATTGAAGACGGCAATTTCCACGGCGTTGGTCAAAAGGACATAGGCGCCAACCGAGCCGACCAATTGTACGCGAAGTCTGCGTCGATCCTCGATCAGATCATTCTCGCGACCTGTCCATGCAACCCAAAGCCCCGCAATCGCAAAGCCGAACATCAAAACGCGAAGGGCTGCGGCCGCAACAAAAAAGGCGATATTCTTTGAAAGGAAATTGCTGTCCAGAATCACCAGGAGAGCCATGCAAATGGGAACCAATGCCCAGCTTCGCCAACCGATCCTTTTCTCGTCGTTGAACCAAGCCCGCGCGAATAGCCAGAATAGAACAGGAACGGTCACCGATCCGAGTTCGATCAGCCATTCGGCGACAAAGCCAAGTCCGGTTGGCCCGGGAATCGTTGCGAGTACATGGCAGGCGATCGAGAAATTCATCGCTACCGCCAAGCGCGCAGGCAAGGCCTGCCAGTGATCTCGCACCAAAAGCCAGCTCCAAAGCGCGAGCAACGCAAGGGAGCCGCCCCTGACCATCATGTCGAAATCGTGAAAGACCAGCATCGGCAAACAGATTGGCAGAGCCGAAGTCCTGGGGCAATGGGTGGGCGATACTTCGGGAACTTAACCGCAGTCGGTCACTCTTGCAGGTAATTTCCGTCGATGCACAAATGCAGGCAGCGATTCGATCCGAGTCGCTCAGGTGGGACCGAAACAATGGCAAGCTCAGTCAAATTCGCGCACGTCGTCTATATGACGCGGCGTTACGACGAAATGTTCTCATGGTACGAGAATGTCTTTGAGGCCAAGATCGTGCATCGGAATCCGGCACTGGCGTTCCTGACATATGACGACGAACATCACCGCTTTGCCTTCGCCAATCTGGACGTGATGAAACCCGGTGGAAATGGGCAAAACGAACGCATTGAGATCGGAGTCAATCATGTCGCCTATACATATTCTGATATCGGCGACCTTCTTGATACATATGCCAGGCTGAAGACGGCGGGCATCGCTCCGTATTGGCCCAGCCTCACCGATCCCTGAAGCGCACGGCTTGGGTTAGAGACTCTCTATTCGCTGCCGAATCCTTCGCACCCCTTTCTTGCAGCTGCGCTCCAATCCTGATGAGCGGAGTATCAATTGGGGCACTGCAAAAAAGACTCGACGAAGGCCGGCAAGGAATAATATGTAACCATATGGTTACTAAATTGCCTGAGTCGTCCTCATTTGCTGCACTTGCCGACCCGACCCGGCGTGCGATTCTCGATCTCTTGCGCGTTGAACCCATCGCTGCAGGCGATATCGCTGCCCATTTTCCTGTCAGCCGGCCGGCCATTTCCAAACATGTCCGCATCCTGAAGCAGGCCGGACTCGTGACCGAACGTGCTGACGGGCGCAATCGTTACTATGCGCTCGCCCCAACTGGACTCGCCACGGTCGACCAATGGCTCCAGCCCTATCGCGCCTTCTGGGCAGCGCGGCTGATCACACTCAAGCACATGATCGAAGAGGAGAATGGCAATGGCGGGCTTTGAATTGAAGCATGGTTATGACCTTAACTTGAGCCCGGCTGCAGGCTTCGCACTGATCGCGACTACCGATGGACTCACGCGGTGGTTTGCGGAAGAAATCTCGCTCGATCCAAGAGAAGGCGGGCCATTCAGGTTTGCCGGACGCGGTGCCTATACGCCAACATCGACCCACGTTACCCGATTGGAAACGGATAGCGTATTCAGCTTTGAATGGCCGCTTCATGGCATTGCCGGTTCTGTCGAGTTGACGATCATTCCGAAGACAGATGTCGAGAAATGCCGGGCCCAAGTGGTGTGTAGCTTCCCCGAGACGCTCCCGATTCCGCGCGGGTTCGAACTGGCAGATGACCTCTGGCGTTTCTGGATGGGCAATTTGAAGACAGCTTCGGCGGGCGACAACGGCACGTTTTTCCCCGATTTCAGTGACCCGAAACCAGAAGTCCGCCAGTCGATCCTGATCAATGCACCGCGCGAACGGGTCTTTCGTGCGCTCATCGTGCCTGACGTGATCGCCCAATGGACAGGCGGTGAGCCCAAAATCGAACCGCAGGTCGGCGGACGTTATTCCTATGGTTGGGTCTACGATGTTGCTGGCAAAAAAGTTGAAGGTGGCCCAACCCGGATCATCGAAATCGTCCAGAACGAACGTCTTGTGACGGACTGGCCCGACTGGCGCGGTGATTCAGGAAACAACGGTCAGAAGATCACCTGGCTCCTTGCCGATGAAGGCACTGGTACGAGACTGACACTGATCCATGATGGCTTCAGCCGAACCTCGGATCTCGGCGATTATCCGTTCGGCTGGGCCGACTTTCTTGGAGCGATCAAAGGGGTTGCGGAAGAAGCGGTCTAAACCGGCTCCATTAAAAGCCACATCCCGCCCTTTGGCCTGAGCGTCACGGTTCCCATCGGATGCGGTGTAAACCCCGCAGGCAAAGAGAATCGCCTTGCTGTCAGCCAATGCGCGAGAATGATCAGCGCCTCGGTCACGGCAAAGCGCGCACCAACACAAACCCGCGGGCCTCCACCGAATGGCATGTACTGAAACTTGTGCAGCCGGGCCTTGGCATCGGGCGCGAAGCGGGTGTGATCGAATGTGTCGGGATTGTGCCACAATTTGCGGTGGCGGTGCATGACCCAGGGCCAAAGCGATACAAGATCGCCGGGCGCAATTTCGGCATCGCCAAGCCGATCGGCAGCTTGCGCCTCGCGATCAAAGCGCGGCGCTGGCGGATAGAGCCGCATCGATTCATCGAGGATCTGGCGCAGCAGCGGCAAGCGATCGGCAAGGGTTGAAACGTCACCACCAAGAGCGGCCAACGCCTCTGCCCTCGCCTCGTTCTGCAGTTCCGGCTGGGCCGCAAGGAGGTAGATCGTCCAGGCCAGCGCGTTGGCCGTGGTTTCATGCCCGGCGACATAAAAGGTGATCGCATTGTCGACCGACAACGCCTCGGCCTCCGCAGCCGGGAACTGTTCGTGCAGCGCGCGGATCAGGCCACCGAAAAAATCATCCGCGCCGCCCGACGGTCCACGTTCGCGAACCATCTCGGTCAAGGTAGTTCGGAGATAGACCCGCCCTCGGCGCGCGCGCGCCATCATCGGCGTAAAGTCAAAATTCTGAAGCCCCAAAATGGTTGAAATTCGGGCCTGCCCGCTTGCCATGACGAGGTTTTCGATGTGCTGTCCGGCCGCACGCGCGGTTAACCGTGCATCGCTTGAGAACAGTGTGTCGGCAATGATCTGCATTGTAGCATCGGTTGCAGCACGCGCCATGTCGACCCGGAGGGTGCCTCTAAGCCAGCCGTCTGTCTGCCGCGCGGCAACATGCGCAATGGCACCCGTCATCTTTGCAACGGCGCCCGGAGCAAATGTGGGCGCCACGATCCGGCGCTGCTTTTTCCAATCTTCACCCTCTGACGAGAGAAGGCCATTCCCGATCAGTGGCGACAAAATCCGCTGGGCAATCCGAGGGCGGATGTAATTCTCCTTGTTATCAAGCAAGACACGACCGACCATGTCGGGGTCGGTGACGATATGGACATTGAAACCCAAAATCCGGCGCTTGCGATAGAATTCGTCGAACGCCGGTTCGGGCCAGCCATAAATGGTGTTGCGCATCCGTTCACCGAACAGGCCACGCCAGCCAGGCATCCAGTCGGCAGTGCGCGGTGGTTGGACAGGAACGAATGGGGCAAGCGTCGCCATGCCGGACAGGCTATCATGAAAATCCGAGATGCACAGCCGCTTCCTGCATTTGTACTTCACGATTAGGCGCCAACGCCGTCATGCGTTCAGCGTAGCGGCTCATGAGCGCCTCGCCAGCCTTGTCTGGCGATCCCGAATCAAATGGCGGCGCCGGATCATATTCGAGGGCAAGTTGCACGATGCGAGCATGGTCTTCGCCCCGAATCGCAGCCATCAATGACAGAGCGAAATCGATACCTGCCGTCACGCCGCCGCCCGTGACGCGGTTCCGATCAAAGACAGTTCGGGCCTTCACCGGGCGGGCACCGAACAAGGCAAGGTGTTCATGCCATGCCCAATGTGTCGTCGCTTCATAGCCCTCCAGCAAACCCGCGGCGCCAAGAATGAGCGAGCCCGTGCACACGCTGGTTACCCACCGGGCACTGCCACCCAACTGTCGTACCCACGCCATCGCTGCCTCGTCCATCATGACGTCCGTAACGCCGATGCCTCCGGGCACGCAGAGAATGTCAGCTTGCGCTATGTCGGCAAAAGTGGCGGTTGGCAGGATGGCAAATCCGGCATCTGTCATGACCGGATCCAAAGTTTTCCACACAAGATCGATTTTGGCATTTCCCAAGCGCGAAAGCACTTGAGCGGGGCCGGTAAGATCAAGCTGTGTGACGTTCGGGAAGAGAAGGAACGCAACGGAAATGGGCGTCATAGGTAGTTCCTCATGCTGATGCACACCGCTACGGCGCATAAACAAATTGGAGTTTGTGCCGGACTATCTAGTCAGCGATTCCAACTGTCCCGAACCGATATCGGCGACAGCCGCCTTGAGCACATCGATGCTCGTGCCTGAACCCTTGGCTTCGACCATAAAGCGGTTGGCGTAGATCGTGCTGTAGCTGCCGCTCCCGCTCGCCGAATCCCATTTTTCGGAGGTCATCCGGCCATCAACCATCCCGGTCTTTTCATAGCCATTGGCTGTTTGCTCATTGGACTGGACATTGAGCGCCCCGCCAAGTCCAGCGATTGCTCCGGCCGCGGCCATGTCGGTAATCGACAGCGTTATGTTGGAGCCCCCGCTTTCGTAACGTGCCTCGGCATTCGATCCACCAATGCCTCCGACACCGGCCGAACCGCTCGAAAGTTTTTCCCGCGCCAATCCGCCAAGCGTCGCTGGCAGCAGTCCCTCCAAAACGCTGGGCGCAAGAGCATTGCTTTGCCCGCTTGCCATTTGCTTCGATGCGGCCTCGGCCTGCTTGCCTAGATCATTCAGCTTGGCCATGTCGACCGATCCAACACCGGGCACCGAAAGCGTGCCCGATACGCTCCCTTGCGAGCCTGAAAGCGCGCTACCCACACCAAGCATTCCGACCACCGGCGCCACCACCAGACTGGCAACGAAAGCGAGAACGATCGCCGCAATAACGGTGACGACAGTATATCCGACCGCCTTGTCAGCGGGCGCCTTCATCAGTTTGGGAAGGCCGAGATAAAGAAGATAAAGGCTGTAAAGGCCCAATATCCCGAGAAAGCTGAGGCCGGGTATCAGCCCGAAGACGCCGGCAACCCATGCCGCGGTGCTGCTATAGGCCGCAACCTTGAATGCCTGAATCCGGTTTTTTGTGGCTCCGAAACTCGGCGCAAGGGCATCGATCACGGTCGCAAGGATAAAGACCCCGACCAGCGCGATGACGTAACTCGTAATTGCGGTGCCGACCGCCTGTACGACGGTGGGGCGATAGGTGATGCCCAGCGCCGAATAGCCGAACAAGATACCCTTGATCATTCCCGCCAGTGGCCCGATCGCTGCGAGAACCATGATGTAGTTCTTGTAAAGCCCGCCAATTTCGGCGGGCTCCTTGTCGATAACATCCCATTCGGCTGAAGGCGTCAGGATGATATTCTTGACGCGCGTAATCAGGTTTTGCTGAAAGCTGCCAGGCGCACCTTGTAGATCCATCGTCGTACCTCCTGATTGCAAACCAGATTGAAAGCGCATCGATAGTCGCGCGAACCGATCTTTTGTGATTGTTGGCACACTATCCCCAAACAGGGCGTGCGCGCAACATCCGCGCGATGATAGGATGCTCAGGCGTTGCGCGCCATCAATCCGCCGTCGACGGGAATCACGGCGCCAGTGATATAGGAAGCGGCCGGCAGACACAGGCTGACGATCATCTGCGCGACTTCCTCCGGTTCCCCATAACGGTTCACTGCGGTACGACGCTTTGCGAAAATCGCCTTGGCCTCAGCGGGGATGGCTTGCGTCATGCCGGTATTGATCGGGCCAGGGCAGATACAGTTGACGGTTATTCCTGCTCGCCCGAATTCGACCGCAAGCGAACGCGTGAGACCCGTTACCCCGGCCTTGGCTGCGCTGTATCCGCTGTGTCCGGCCGTCGCTCCCAAGGCTTCGGTCGATGCAATGTTGACAATGCGCGCCGCATCGGACCGCCGGAGATGGGGAAGCGAGGCACGAACCATCTGCTGTGTACCTGTCAATATGACGGCAATCAGGCGGTTCCACGACTGGCCGTAGCGGGGATCGTCAAATGGTAACGCATCGGAAATGCCGGCATTGTTGACCAGAATGTCGAGACCGCCAAAGGCCTGCACGATATTTGCAACCGCTGCTTCAACCTGATCGCAATCTGCCACGTCGAGCGCCCAAGCCTGGGCTATGCCGCCACCAGCGACGATATCCTGCGCGACAAGCTTCGCACCGTCGAAATTGGAATCCGTGACCGCAACCTTTGCCCCCATTGCCGCGAGAAGCCGCGCCGTCGCCCGCCCCATCCCGCTGGCAGCGCCAGTGACCAACGCGACACGCCCGGAAACGGAGCGCAGGGCTATCATCTCATCGGTTTCCATAATTTCCCTAAACCTCCAATCGCACCGTAACGGTATCGCCCAGCGAAAGCGCCTCCAACCGTCGCACATCGGCCTTGAGCGGCAAAAGGAAGCCGCCCGACGATCGATTCGGGAAAAGCGATGTGTGCCATCGGGTTTCGCCGATTACCGCTGCGACCTTGACGCTGCCAAAGCCGCCCGTGCGGCCCAGCGCCTCATAGCGGATTTCAACCGAGGTCTGTGGATCGATCGTCAAAAAATGCCACGATCCCTTGGCTGGCGGTGACGCCGTCCAAAGCCATACCGGGCCAGTCGCTTCAAATATGCAGGTCATGCCTTTGTCCGCTTAGCGGCGTCAGCGCTTCTTCACAAACTCCGCACGCAAGACGAGACCCTTGATCCCGTCATAACGGCAGTCGATCTCCTGTGCATCGCCGGTCAGGCGGATCGACTTGATCAGCGTTCCGCGCTTGAGTGTTTGTCCCGCGCCTTTGACGGTCAGGTCCTTGATCAGCGTGACCTGATCGCCATCCACAAGCAGGTTGCCGACCGCGTCGCGCACTTCAACCGCGTCACCAGCCCCGGCGAGGCCCTTTGCGTCGGCCGCGCTGATCCATTCGCCCGACACTTCGTCATAGACATAGTCTTCATCGTCGGCAGCCATGTACTTGTCCTTCAAATGAAAAGGGGCGCTGCCAAGCAACGCCCCTTGGGATTTAGGATTGGCAGAGAGACTTACGCCGCTTCGGCCAATTCGTCATCGCCCATGACCGGGCCGGAGTCCTGCCCCTTGGCGCTTTCGTCACGATCGACGAATTCGATCACGGCCATCGAAGCGGCGTCCGAGGCGCGGATGCCGGCCTTCACAATGCGGATATAGCCGCCGCTACGCTCGGCATAACGCGCGGCCAGCACGTCGAACAGCTTGACCAGCTGCGTATCATCGAGCAGCCGGGCATGCGCAAGGCGACGGTTCGAAAGACCGCCCTTCTTGGCCAGCGTCACAAGCTTTTCGGTATAGGGACGCAGTTCCTTCGCCTTGGCGAGGGTGGTGGTGATCTGCTCATGCTTGATGAGAGCCGCCGCCATGTTGCGAAACAGCGCTGCGCGATGAGAAGAGGTACGTTGCAGTTTGCGATGGCCAACGCGATGGCGCATGGTATTTTCCTTCGTTCGTTAAGGACCCGTATCAGGTAGTCCAGACCAGGCGGAGTTGCGGGCCCGCCATTCTCCCGAAAACAGGGCGCAAGCGAAACGCCTGCGCCCGAACGTGCGCCCCTAAGCCGGATGCAGGCTGGAAAGTCAAGCCCGTCGTCCCGGTCATTCTTGACTCAGGCCAAAAACGGGCAGACCCTTCATCGGTTCGATGCCTGAACGTTGGAGGGGACAACACATGAAAATGCAATACGCCAAACATACCGCGATTGTCGTCGTCGGGGCCTTCACGCTTGCGGCCTGCACCAAGCCCGCAGCGACCGCTGATACCGCAAAGATCGCAGACGCGATCAAGGCGGATGTCACGCAACTGGTAGCGCATTTCAACGCACATGACGCTGAAAAGGCAGTCAGCCACGATGCGCCGGATTATGTAGGCATGTTCCACGGAATGCCCAATGTGGTGGGCCCGGCCGCTGACCTTGCGCTGACCAAGCTGCAGGTCGCAGACGCCGCGTCGAACATCGTCGTGAGCGATGAAACGGTCGATGTCGCATCAGCGGGTGACATGGCTGTCTATCGTGCGACCTATGCCTATACGATGACTGACCCGGCAACCAAGAAGCCGATCACGGAAAACGGCAACTGGTTGCTTGGATACAAGCCGCAGGCTGATGGTTCATGGAAGATTTCCTGGGGCGTAGTTTCCGACACTGGACCGGCACCAGCGGCGGCCTCAACCACCAGTTAATCCGCCTCGCCTCCTCTCTCAATGACGGAGGAGTTTTCCGCTCATGCCAATTGCGCGCGCATCCGCTTTGCCCGCGCAGCCGGGCTCGGATGCGTGGCGAGCCAGGGTGCCGCCTCCTTGTGGCCCGCTTCCATCGCCGCCAGCTTGTCCAAAGCGGTGACGCAGCCCATCGGCTGGTAGCCCTTGGACTTCATGAAATTGAGCGCATAATCATCGGCCTCTTTTTCATTGCCCGGGCTGTGCTGGGCGACGACGACTTTGCGAAAAAGGTCCCCAAGTTCGCCTGAGGCAATCCGGCCGACTGTGCCGCCCGCAGCACCTGCTGCATTCTGGACGGCACTGGCCCTGAGGGCAGTCTGCATGCGCTTTTTGCTGTGCCCCGATTTCACATGGCCGATTTCGTGGCCGATGACATAGCGGATCTCGTCATCGGTGAACTTGTCCATCAGCCCGGCAAAGACGCGGATCGTCCCATTGCCCATCGCAAAGGCATTCACATCCTTTACGAGATAGGCCTTGATGTTGAGGTTCAACCCGTCATGTGTGGCCAGCCCCTTTGAGAGTGCAGCCATGCGCTTGCCATAAGGATCCTTGGGGCCTGCAATCGGGTTCAACCGGTCGGTATCAACAGAGACCTGATCGAAATAGGTCTTGAGCTCGGCATCGCTGATCGACTCGGCCTCGGCCAGACCCTGCCCGGCCTTCATCGCCTTGCCAAGATTCATTTGTGCCCAGCCAGGAGCAGCAATGCTGATCCCTCCGGCCAGCATCGAAATGCGCATGATCTCACGGCGCGTAAGCACAATCATATCGTCCGACATTGATAAGCCCCCCTCTTTCAAGAAACACAAAGACTGCCACCCGACCGGCAATCGGGTCAAGAGCAATCACCGCCGGCGCTTGAGTTCGGAGCCGTCCGCCCCTAACCTTGTGCGATGCTGGACGAACTCGCGCTTGCCACTGCGATGGTGACCCTGACCGTGATTGTCCACGCCGTCGGCCTTTACGCGATTGCGCGCCTTTTGCGGCTCGAGGAGCGCGAGGAGGCGGTCGAACATATCCACCCGATGTCGGTGCGCGGCTTCTCCGTGACGCTTGGTGTGACGCTGAGCCTGATCATGCTGCACGGTATCGAGATCTGGCTGTATGCTTTTGTTTATGACCTGATCGGCGCGGTCGATGGCCTGCGCCATGCCGTTTATTTCTCGACCATCACCTATGGCGCGATCGGATATTCGGACGCGGCGATGGCCGAGGAATGGCGGCTGGTCTCCGCCATCGAGGGGATCAACGGGATCATCCTGATTGGCTGGTCGACGGCCTTCTTCGTCACGCTCGTCGCGCGGATGCGGCGGCGCTGATCCCGGCAAGGACAGCAGGGCAGCCGTCTCCAGTTGCCCTGCGCATCCATTCAACCATTTTCAGTCGCTAGGACGCGATCAGTACCACGCTCCAGTGCCGCTCGATGCGGTCCCCTTGCCATGGCTCGTCACCCCGCCCCTGCGACCGGCATAGGCGCCGCTTGTGCCGGCAAGCCCGCCAACACAGCCCATCTCGTCCGCAGACATGTTGTTGCAGCCAAAGGTCACGAAGAAATTGCCGTCAGACGCAGCGACATCGCACATCATGTGGGTCATGAAGATGGCGTCATGCGGCGGCTGGCTCATGCTGATGCATTTGTAGGTATATTTGGTCTTTTTGCCATCGGCATAGGTGGTTTCGCCGCTTCCGGTAACGCCGGCAGCGCCATAGGTCCGGCCATCGGGTGCCTTGTTCGACATGGCCATCGCAGGCGCGTTGGCCGTGGACTGGAAGGTGAAGCTCTGTGCTTGGGCAGCGGTTGCGGTCGTGGCGGCCAGAATGGCCCCCAGCAAAGCGGTTGTTCTCATCATGCGGAAATCCCCTATCGTTGTTCGTTTGATACGCTACGCCAGGTACACATCCGGTGTCGGGAACGGCCATGTGGTGCACGGCTTGCGACCCGGCACCTTATGACGGAAGACTGCGCCGAAATTAACCAAGAGTCGAGTCCCGAAACGGCTGGATTCTGCGATTCCGAGGAGAGGCCGCAAAAGCCCAAAGGTTAGAAACGGTTAGCCCGAAATCCCGTCATGCGCCGCTGTCCATTCCCGCTTGATCAAGGCCGCAGGCTGAGGGCCTTGCCGCTTCACAATCTCAAGCCCAAGCGAGAATCGTTCGCCCATCGGCATCTCCAAGGGCATCCTCCCGCCCGACCGGTTTTGCCAGGGGTATACGCAACCATTCACCACGCCGGCGAATAGGAAAGCGTTTTTCGGACGGATCGGGAGGGATGACTCAAATGTTTGACACACCAAGCACGCAACGCTGCGACCGCCGCAACCATTTTAGTGGGGCAGATTGGCCAACGGCGTGACGGCACTGTCCGTAATGTTGTGAATTCTGTTGAAAAACTCCAAGTGGCGTTTTGGCGAGTAATTTTCGAACGCGCAAGCATCTGCTCTCGCAACGAAGATTCACGAGCAAGGGTCGGATTGAATCATTGTTTCCTAAAATCCATCCTGAGGTAGTCGCGCGGGAGTTTTTCAACAG
>JANNLW010000125.1:0-4479 GCA_031397145.1 Sphingomonadales bacterium
TGTTGCGCGTTTCCTCGAACGCAATGGCAATCCCTATCAGCGGATCGGATCGGATACGGTCGGCAAAGTCCAGATTTCGCTCGGATCCTCGGGTGTGCCGGAGACGTTCGTGATCGACGGCAACGGCATCATTCGCCACCAGCATATCGGTGATATCCGCCCGGACGATATTCCCGAGATTCTATCCGCTTTGGAGGCCGCGAAATGAGGCGGTTGGCGTTGCTGCTCCTGCTCGCTGTCCCCGCGCAAGGGGCGCATGCAGATTCGATGATGCCCGCGGCCGAACTGGCCAATGTCCAGCTTTCCGATCCGGCAAAGGAAAAGGTCGCCAAGGCGCTGATGGAAACCATCCGCTGTCTCGTCTGCCAGGGGCAATCCATTGCCGATTCCGACGCGGACATGGCAGGCGATATGCGCGCCTTGATCCGTCAGCGGATCGAAGCGGGCGAACAACCGGAAGCTGTTCGGACCTGGCTGGTCGAACGCTACGGCAATTGGGTCACCTACAAGCCGCCACTCATGGGTGTGGGCGGAGTGCTGTGGATCGCGCCTTTGATTTTCATCATCTTTGGCGCGATTCTGGCGCGCGGTCGGTTTCGCCGCAGGAAGAAAAGCTGATGGGATGGTTCTTGTTCCTCGTTTCAGCGATCGCCGTGGGGCTTGGCCTTTGGCGTTTAGGCAGGCTCGATAGAAGCGCGCTTGAACTCACGGGCGCCGCACTGCTTCTTGCGCTGGCGGGCTATGCCTGGCAGGGCAATCCGGCTCTTGAGGGGCAACCGGTCCAATCCGCCGAAGCTAGCGATACCGGAGAGGTGCCGACCGATATGCGCAAGACGTTTGCCAGCAGCATGAATGCCGAGGGGCAATGGCTTGGACTTGCCGATGCGCTGATCCAGGCCGGGCGTCCCCGTTCGGCGGTTTCCCTGCTTGTCGAAGCAACCCATAAGGCGCCGCTCAATCCTGATGTCTGGGTCGGGCTTGGCAACGCGCTGGTCGTCCACGGCGGCGGGCAGATGTCACCTGCGGCGCAATTCGCCTTCGAGAAAGCGGCAGCTATTTCTCCCAACCACCCGGGACCGCCGTTCTTTCTGGGGCTGGGCCTTGCCCAGGCGGGCAAGATGGATGAAGCCGGAGAGGTCTGGCGTGGTCTCCTTGCGCGCGCGCCGAAGGATGCGCCGTGGAAGGCCGATCTTGAGGCCCGCCTGACACAAATAGGACAAATGCCGATGGCAAATCCTGGCGAACAATTGCCCAAATAGCCGCTGATGCTCTGTCGTCGCTCATGGAGCACGATGCTCTACTTTTGGCTTGCCCTCGATTTTTCAAATGACTTGAGAAAGTCGGCAATGCGATCCTTCTTCACGAAGGGGCGTTGCAGGAAGCGTTCCACGGCTTGGTTGAAACGCCCCGGATCGTCATAGGGCACCATATGGGTTGCATCCGGGAATATGCCCAGTTGTCCGTTCGGCAGGTTGTGAAAGATTTCGAGCGTATGCGTGTCGAGGATGAGGTCATGATCGCCCGCCAGAACCAAAGTTGGAGCGGTGATGCTGTTGAGCATCTTTGGATCGATATGCGGTTCATTCGCCAGGAGTGACACAACCTTCCTTTCACGCGCGGCCTGTTTGCTGCTGACATTTACGGTTTGCGCCTGATTTGTCATAGCCTCGGCCAACTGTGTCGTTTCCGGGTAGACGGCGTCGGGGTTTAGGTTTGCCGACATCGCGACGATTTTCTTCACTTTTGAAGGATGGCGCATGCCAAGCAGCAATGCTTCGATGCCACCATCGCTCCAGCCAACGACGTTGGCCTGCGTTATACCAAGATGTTCAAGCAGGGCGGCCTGGTCATCGGCCATCTTTTCGTATGTGATCGGACCAGCACTGTCTCCCGAACGTCCCTGATCGCGGCTGTCCATTGCGATGATCCGGTAGCGCGTCCGGAAGTACGCGATCTGGCTAGCCCAATCCGCGATGCTGCCGCCGTTTCCGTGAATGAGAACCACCGGCTCACCTTTGCCATAGACTTCATAGTAAAGTGTCACGCCGTCATGGACAAACATGCCGCTTGCACCGGGGTTGGAACCATATCCTGACGCATGGTGTGCCGCGTCAGCGGTGGAATGTCTGGGCTGCGCGTCCGCGGGTAGAACAAGGGTTGCAAGAGCAATGGCAAACAGCCCGACGGTTGCGGAATTACGCATCCCTACATCCCCGTTAGTAACAAGAGACCAACCTACGTTGGGCCATGGTTGGATGCAACCGGTAGCTCGGCCACATTGCCGCACGGTATCGGCTATGCTAGGGCGCGCCACCTTTTGCGCATTGGGGGCACGGCAGGGTTCATGCGCGTCGCATTTCCGGGAGTTCGCGAGTAATGAGTGACGCTGTCGCAACCGACGACTCGCAGGAAGAGACCCAAGGCCATCATGCCGGAGGCCCACTCGCAAAGATGGTCGTCGGCGCAATAGGCATCGTCTTTGGCGATATCGGCACAAGCCCCATTTATGCGTTTCGCGAAACCTTCGCGGGACATCACCGGCTGGTTCCCGATGAACTCCATATTTTCGGCGTTCTGAGCATGATTTTCTGGTCGATGATGATCGTTGTGACGTTCAAATATGTTTCGATCATCATGCGCGCCGACAACAAGGGTGAAGGCGGGAGCCTTGCGTTGCTCGCGCTGATCAGCCGCAAAACAGAGGGAGCGCGATGGACTGCCCCCATTGTCTTGCTCGGGGTCTTTGCAACTGCTCTATTTTACGGCGATTCGATGATTACGCCTGCGATGTCGGTGCTTTCGGCGACAGAGGGGCTGAGCTATGTCCATCCCGGGTTCAAGCCCTGGATTCTGCCGATTGCAGTCGGTATTCTGGTGGGGCTCTTCACGATCCAGTCACGTGGTACGGCTAAAGTGGGGGCTCTATTCGGGCCGATCATGATCATCTATTTTGTGACCATCGCGGTGCTTGGTGTGATGTATATCGTCCGCGATCCGATGATCATCCTGCATACGATCAATCCCCTCAACGCCGCGCGCTTCTTCGTGGAAGATGGCGAGCGCGCGTTTCTGGCCATGGGCTCGGTCGTTCTGGCCGTGACAGGAGCGGAGGCGCTCTATGCCGATATGGGGCATTTTGGGCGCAGGCCGATTGGCATCAGCTGGCTCTGGTTCGTTCTGCCGGCGCTCATGCTGAACTATATGGGGCAAGGCGCGATGATCCACACGCTGGATCCGGCAGGCGCGCTTGAGCGGGTGAAGGACCCGTTTTTCCTCATGCTGCCCGACGCGGTTCGCCTTCCGGTGGTGCTGATCGCAATCCTTGCCACGATCATCGCCAGCCAGGCCGTAATATCGGGCGCTTTTTCGCTGACCCAACAGGCGATCCAGCTCGGATTTATCCCGCGCATGCGCATCATGCATACGAGCGAGAGCACTGCCGGCCAGATCTACATACCATTCATCAACTGGACGCTGATGATCATGGTGTTGCTGCTGGTGTTGTTGTTCCAGAGTTCGAGCAATCTCGCCGCGGCCTATGGCATCGCGGTGACTGGTGCCGTGTTCATTGACTCCTGCCTGCTGGCGGTCGTCCTGTTCAAGCTTTGGGAATGGAACAAGTACTTGTCAGTCGCGATGCTGGCCGTGTTCTTCACCGTCGATACGGCCTATCTCGCATCCAACCTCACCAAGGTCCCGGATGGCGGCTGGTTCCCGTTGCTGGCCGGGCTGATCATTTTTACGCTTCTCACCACGTGGGCGCGCGGGCGCAAGCTCATGATGGAGCGGATGCGCGAAGCCGCCATGCCGATCAAGGTCTTCATCAGTTCGGCCGCACCCTCGGCAGCGCGCGTACCGGGAACAGCCGTTTTCATGACATCAACGGCCGATGGCGTGCCGCATGCGCTGCTTCACAACCTGAAACACAACAAGGTGCTTCACGAACGCATAATTCTTTTAACGGTCAAGATTCCCGACGTACCCTTTGTTGATCCTGCCGCGCGCTGCAAGATGGACGATCTGGGGCAGGGCTTTCATCGCCTTGTCCTCAAATACGGTTTCATGGAAGAGCCAGACGTGCCGCTGGCGCTCTCCACGATCACCAATTGTGGCCCTGCCTTCAAGATGATGGATACCAGCTTCTTCCTTGCCCGACAGACGTTGCTGCCATCGTCCCGACCGGGGATGGCAATCTGGCGCGAGAAGCTCTTCTCATGGATGCTCAGGAACGCGGAAAGCGCAATGGAGTTCTTCCGTTTGCCCACCAACCGCGTTGTTGAGCTGGGGAGTCAGGTCGAGATTTGAGACGGTTGACCGGGCAAGCGCCTCTGCTATAGGCGCGCTTCCCACGGCCTTGGTCGTTTCAGGTTGATTCAACCTGAAACGTGAATCAAGGTCAAAATTGCAGGTTTGAGCCTGATCGGGGCGGAGTAGCTCAGCTGGTTAGAGCAGCGGAATCATAATCCGCGTGTCGGGGGT
>JANNLW010000132.1:0-4781 GCA_031397145.1 Sphingomonadales bacterium
TCCCACCATTCCTCGGGCCAGTGCTCAGGATAGTAGCAGACGCCCAGTCGCATCGCTTCACTCATTGACGGTCTCCACGGAAATCAGCCACGCGGTTTCAGGCAACCGCAGCGGCAAGGGCAATCCGATTTCCGAAAGCAAATGCCCTGAAACCATGTACCCCGCGCGCCATTGATCAGGGTTTGGAAGCAAGCGCACACCACGTACTGGCCAAGGCTCGATCAGCCTGACTCGATACTGGTGCTGCATGGGAAGCCCGGCCAGTCGCACCGGTGGTGCGTGGAAATCGTCGGCGAACCGGGTTTGCGCCACCAGGGCGAGGCCCCGTTCGCCGTTCCAGGAAAGCCAGCCGAAAATTCCGGGATCGGTGCTTTCAATCCCGGTCAGTCGCCCGCCGTGCAGAACGGTACGCCACTCCTTGTAAATCGCGATGTGCGTCGCGAGGCTCTTCCGCTCGCTGTCGGACATTGCGGCGGGATCCGCCTCAACCCCCATATGGCCAAACAGTGCAACCTTGGCTCGGAAGTCCATCGAAAGCCGTCGCCCGGTAATGGGGTTTGGGCTGGGCCCGACATGGTTGCCGATGACTTTGAGCGGCAGAAATTGGAGCCAGCTTCGATTGATCCGCAGGCGTTCGATTGCGTCATTATTGTCGCTCGCCCAGACGCGGGAACAGCGACGCAGGATTTCAAAATCGACCCGTCCGCCGCCGCTTGCGCAACTTTCGATTTCAACCCGCGGATGAACCGCGCGCACCTTGTCGAACAATGCATAAAGCGCGCGGGTCTGGGCAAGGCCCTGCCCCGCCAACGGGAAGAGATCGCGATTATGGTCCCATTTGAGATAGGCAATGTCATGATCGCAGAGCAGGGAATCGAGCCGATTAAATAGCGCTTTCGCAACCTCGGGCCGGTCGAGATTCAGAACCAGCTGATTGCGCTGCGTCGCGCGCGGCACGCCGCTGGCATGGAGACACCAGTCCGGATGCTCGCGGTACATGTCGCTATCGGGGCTGACCATTTCCGGTTCGACCCAAAGCCCGAAATCCATGTCACGAGATTTGATATGCTCGATCAACGGCTCAAGTCCGTCAGGAAACCGCTGCGGATCAGGTGACCAGTCGCCGAGGCTGGTCGTGTCATCACGACGCCCTTTGAACCAGCCATCGTCGAGAACCAAGCGCTCGACGCCCAAGGCAGACGCATCGTCCGCCAATCCTTTCAAGCGTGTCAGATCGAAATCGAATCCTACCGCTTCCCAGCTATTGAGATGCACCTTGCGCGGCGTCCTGGCCTGTGGCGTCAGCGCGTTTGCCTTGGCGTGAAACTTATCACGGACACCCGAATGGCCTTTATCAGTGAAGGCGAACATCGCGGCAGGCGTCGTGTAGGATTCGGTCGGCCCAAGAATGATTTCGCCTGCGTCAATGCGCGGCCCGATCATCACGCTGGCACAGCCTTCCGCGTCACGTTCAACGAGGAGATGATGGTCGCCGCTCCACGCGAGATGCGCGGCGATGATGTTTCCATGCGTCTCGGACACATTCTCCGCCTCCAGCCGAATCCAGTTGGCGCCTCCGAATCCGGGCCGGCCGCCAAACGATACGCCGCCGCTCTGGCCGTAAGGAATGGATGTCCGCTCCGCCTGCATCTCTGATGCCCATCGACCGGCATAGCGCGTTTGGTGTGTTGCCCATGACGGCAGCGGCAGGGAAAGTGCCGCGAGGGCCAAAATGCCAATCGAATGATCCCCGATATTCGCCACACTGACTTCGGCATTAATCAGCCCGGCCGATTCAAGCCACCAGTGGACTTGGACGCTGATCCCTACACTTGTGTCGACAAAACCGAAACGGACGCCATCCGGCGCCTGTGCAACAGACGCCAACAACAGGTTGGTCACAAGCGACCGGCCATCGCACAAGACCGAAAGTGCAGGCGTTCCGGCATAGCCTTGTCCGGATTGCGGGAAGAGCGACCGCGGTACGGGATTGTCCGGCTGAGATTCGTGAAGCCCGCGCGATAGCATATCGCAAAGGGTCGCAATGTTTTCTCCGCTCGGCAGCGCGGGCCCAAGATAGGCAAGTTCAACCTGGCCGCTTCGCAGGTCAAAGACCATGCAAACCTCTTGGCCGTCCAGGCGGATCATGGAAGGAATGTCAGGCATCACGCATCTCATGCCTTCCTATTGTGTAATACGTCAATAGCATTGCAGGGCCAGATTGATATCGCTAGGGCATTGCGTCAAAAGAGCAAAGAGGGAGAAGCGAATGCCAACGGGTAGCGTAACGCAAGTCGCGATTTTTATCGCTATCACTGTGCTGATTGGCATCGCCACATGGCTAAAGGTTCGCTCGGGCTCCAGCGAACATGACGGATCGGGAAAGGACGTTTTTCTCGCTGGCGGTGGATTGACCTGGCTCTATGTCGCCGGCTCGATCACGCTCACCAACCTGTCGACCGAGCAGCTGGTCGGCATGAACGGAAACCAGATGCTCCTGCTCGCCTGGTGGGAGATTTGCGGCTTTTTCGGCCTGCTGATCCTCGCTTTCGTGTTTGTGCCGATCTACTATCGGAACAATTGCACGACTGTGACCGAACTGCTTGAGCGACGCTACGATGGCGGGAGCATTCGCACTGTTATCTCGGCGCTCTTCCTTATCGGAAACATCCTGATCTACTTGCCGGCCGCACTGTACAGCGGCAGCCTTTTTCTCAAATCTATGTTCGGGGTAGACTGGCTGCTCATCTGGTTTGCAGCGCCGCTGGCGATCATTTCGGCGGTCTACACGATCACCGGCGGGTTGAGGGCCGTTGCCGTTATGGATACGTTTTCAGGAATCGGGGTGCTGTCCATTGCGCTGCTTGTCGTGGTCCTCGCGCTCGCCGCTGTCGATTTTGACTTGTTCTCCGGCGTTCCTGCTGAGCGAATTTCAATGGTCGGCAGCCGTGACTCACCCATCCCGATCCATACCTTGTTCACAGGGATGGTGTTCATCCAGATCTTCTACTGGTCGACCAACCAGAACATCACGCAAAAGGCGATGACCGCGCCGACTGTACGCGAAGCCCAAAAGGGCGTGCTCGCTGCCGCGACGGTGCGCATCCTGATTATTCCTGCCATCGTCGTCATTCCGGGCGTGGTGGGCTATAAATTGTTCGGACCGATGGGCGATGCAAGCTATGGCCGCGTTGTTGCCCATGTCCTGCCGACATGGATGTCCGGCGCGTTTGCAGCACTGATGGCGGCCGCCGTGATTGCCCATACCAGCGCGATCCTCAACAGTTCGGTTGCGCTCTACTCGATCGACTTTCACGACAAGTTCGTGCGCAAGGTGCAAGACCATTGGCGGCTCGCCGCGATCGTCTCGATGGTTCTGACAATCACTTCCATCGCGCTGGTTCCAGCCTTTGAGAACGCGAAAAGCATCATCAATCTCCTGCAAGAGCTGAACGGGCTGGCGTCGATGCCGATCCTTTCGGCCTTCATCGTCGGCCTGATGTTCAGCAATGTCGATGCGCGCGCCGCAGTTGTTGGCCTGCTCTACGGCGTCGGCGTCTATGCGCTGCACAACTTCATCCTCTATAAGCCCGATACGCTTTTTCCCGGTGAGACATTCTATCAGCATGTCGGTCTTGGCGGGCTGCATTATATCGATGTGATGCTGATGGTGCTGGTGTCTTCGGTGGCAGTGGCCTTGGGCGTCAATCGGTTCATTTTCGGTAATCGTGCATCCTATGTCGGGCCGGGTGCCACGAAAGCGAAGCATGCCTGACGCGACCCATCGACGGCACAATCCATTGACCGGACGATGGGTGCTGGTGTCTCCGCACCGCGGTCAGCGGCCCTGGCTTGGTCAGACCGACCCGGTGGCTGACGATGTCCGCCCTGCTCACGACCCGGACTGTTATCTCTGCGCCGGAAACGCGCGCGCCAATGGCATCGTGAATCCTGAATATTCAGGCACCTATGTGTTCGACAATGATTTCCCTGCGCTGGCACCCGATAAGGCGCGCGCGCATGATCCGGATCCATTGTTCCGGTTCGAACCCGTGTCGGGAACGTGTCGCGTCATCTGCTTTTCGCCCGACCATTCAAAAACCCTGCCGGAACTCTCTCAAGCGCAAGTTCGCGCAATCGTCGATTGCTGGGCAAGCCAGAGCGCAGAACTCGGCCGCGGCCATGCCTGGGTCCAGTTGTTCGAGAACAAGGGCGCGATGATGGGCTGTTCCAATCCGCACCCGCATGGCCAGGTCTGGGCGAGCAGCCATCTGCCCGACGAACCTGCGGTCGAGGATTTCAACCAACGCCGATACTTTGAGGAACACGGGCGATCCTTGTTGATGGACGTCGTGGCGCGAGAAACAGGCGGGGAGCGTGCTGTCGTCTCAAACGCGCATTGGCTCGCCATTGTCCCGTGGTGGGCAAACTGGCCGTTCGAGACGCTCTTGATGCCGCGCAAGCCGGTAAAACGAATGGATCAGCTTGACGACGGCCAACGCGATGCGCTTGCCGAGGCAGTGCGGGAATTGACGGCCCGCTATGACAATCTTTTTGGATGCTCCTTTCCCTATTCGATGGGCTGGCACGGTGCCCCCTTCATGCCAGGTGACCAGTCACACTGGCAATTGCATGCGCATTTCTATCCGCCGCTTCTCCGTTCGGCGAGCGTCCGAAAGTTCATGGTTGGCTATGAAATGATGGCCGAAGCCCAGCGTGACCTGACACCGGAACAGGCAGCCGAGCGCCTTCGGAGCGTCGACGCGCAACGGTTCGGGGGC